>CAMMYR010000081.1 GCA_946528255.1 uncultured Methanomicrobiales archaeon
GGGCACGGAGCCGGCGGCCGCCAGTGAGATGGTCCCGGCGTAGGCGCGGTAGATGTCGTCGCCTCCGAACTTGGACGCCTCCTTGATGAGAGCGTCCGGATTGCCCCTGATCTTCTGCAGCGAGTCGATGTTCTTGAACGTCTTGTCGAAAACGCACTTGCGGCATCCTCCGGCGCACTGGGGCCTGAGCAGGCCGGGATCGTCGGCGAGCGTGCGGGAGACCTCCAGCAGCTCGTCCTCCTTCCTCTTCGAGGAGTGCTTGACTCCCCTCATCCTTATGCGTCTCTTCTGGGGCATACGATACCCTATCGCGCGAGATTAAAAGAATGTTGTGTAAAGGGGGCTCGCGCCCCCTGAAAGGTTTCGCTGGGAATCCGCCCTCGCCCTGAGGGTGGCGAGCGCTCCCTCGACGGAGGGGGACTTGGGCGTATCCGGGTCCTCGAAGTACTCTATCCATGCGGACAGGCAGTCGGGGCGGATGGCCTCCAGGTGGTCCACGGTCATGGTGGCCAGCTTGTTGGCCACATCCGGGTTCTTGGAGAGGGCCCACGCGTCCTTGGGGCTGCCGGGCATCAGCAGGGTGGAGAACACGCTGTCGCAGTACGCCTTGCACAGCCTGCCGTTGTAGTCGGTGCTGACGATCTCCTCGGCCAGCTCGACGTAGTTGTCGGTGGCCAGGGATACGCTGCTGCACAGCCCCAGGATCTCGGATGCCCTGGCGATGTACATGTCGATGACCTTCTGGTCGGACAGGGCGTTCACGCCGAGCCCCAGGAGCACGTCGTTGAGCTCCTGGACCGTGGAGCAGTCCATGAGCCCGTCGGCGTTCACTTCGGGAGCCGGAGCGGGCATGGGCGCAGGTGCGGCAACGGGAGCGATGCCGGGTGCTGCCGCTGCCGGCACCGCCGCGGGTGCCGCTGCGGGAGCGGATCCTGTCAGCTCGAGGCTCTTCGCGGCCACGACCTCGGTGTAGGCGGGGTCGGAGGTCACGTTGCGGTAGTTGCATTCGGCGACGTCCTCGCAGGCCAGCCTGAGGGAGGTCGCATCGGTGGCGCCGGAGACGCTCTCGATCGCAAGTTCCAAAGCCCTGGAGTAGACCGCCTGGGGGTACCATCTCTTGAAGTCGGGGGTGTACCTGACGATGTCGGCCATGTTGTAGTTGTCCGCGATCTTGGGGATCTCGTTGATGTCCATGGCGTCGTTGAGCCTCTGGATGACAGCCTCCTTCAGCCTGTCCAGCGCGATCTCGGATGCGCGCTGCCTGTACTCGGGTCCGCAGAGGGCCGCGGCGCAGTTGCCGGGCTCCGGGAACGTGAAGGGCTCGATGACCCTCCTGAGGCTGTCGGGCCTGTACGCCCTGGCGGCGTTGTCCTGCAGGATCTGCATGGCCTTGTCGAAGGCTCCGGCGGCGATGCCGTCCAGGAGGGGCTGGCGGCCGTCGAAGGCGGTCTCCAGCTTCTTCAGGCGGTTGGAGAGCGTGTCGTAGTCCTCGCAGTCGGAGACGTAATCGGCGACGCATCCGGGGATGACCGAGGAGCCGCGCTCCATGGCATCCATGAGCTCGCCGCATCCCGTCAGGGCGTCCAGGCCCTGGCGGTCGTTCTCCGCGAGCACCGCGGCGAAAGCGGAGAAAGCCGCTTCGGCGAACAGGGGGTCCAGCCTCTCGGATACCGAGGGGCCCTTCCCGATGAGGGATCCGTGGATATTGACGGCGGTGCCGGTCTTCCCGCGGCTGAGCAGGTAGTACATGACCAGCCTGTAGTCGCCGCTCTCGACGCTCTCGGCGCCGTAGTATCCGAAGACCTTGACGGCCAGCGCCTCCATCTCCTCGGCCTCGGGGTCGTCGCGGGTGTATGTGTATCCCGCCATGGGGTCCCTGTAAGCCCTTCCGGGCCCGGTCCCTCCGATCCTCTCGGTCATATGCGGTCACCTCCCTCGTCCATGTTCTCGATCCTGCGGATCTCGCTCACGAGGCAGTTGATGCCCTGCTCGAAATTGTCGAAGTTGCTGGGGATCCTGCTCTTGCGGGAAGAGGCCTTGGGCTTCTTCTCCTTCTTGCCGCCGGCGATCCTCTCCCTGGGGGCCTCGGCGGCAACGGGTGCGGCGGCGACCGGGGCGGGCTCGATGTAGCCCTCCTCGTAGCCGTCGGAGAAGCGCTTGGCCATGGGGCCGACCTTCAGGAGGATGGCCAGCAGGACCACGGCAACCATCGCGATGCTGATGAGCATCGAGTAGAGGGTGAAGTTGTTGTAGTCGAGCCTGTGGTTGTCGGCGAAGATCTCCTCGCTGATGATGATGGACATCATGCAGGTCAGCAGGACTATCGCACCGAGCAGCCCGAGCTTGATGTTGGCTTCGAACTTCGGATTGATCTTCTCGGAGGAGGTGAGGAGCAGCGACACCAGGAAGATGGCTACCGCGGCGATGATCACTATCACTCCGTACATCATCTGGCCGTACATGAGGGCCAGGATTCCCACGATCGCCGCTAGGGCGACCTCGATCACGTTGAACAGGATGGTGCCTTTGACACCGTCTCCGGGGGAGCTCATCTTACCCTCACCACCATTGCGATTGCCATGATCGCCGCCGCGACGAGGCACAGGGCGATCTCGATGTTCCTGTAGAGGGTCTCGGCGTAGTCCATGTTGTCGATGACTTCTACCAGGACCTCCTGGTCGCCGTAGGTGCCGGCGGGGATGGCCAGGACGGTCTTTTTCTCGCCTTCGACGATCTCGTAGCATCTCTCGAAGATGTACTCGTTGATGGCCTCTCCCTCGCTGTCGACCATGGTGTTGTTGTTCTTATCCGGGAGGGCCGTGTTCACATTGTACGTGTATTTGTTCACAAGGGTTTCGCTCCTGTCTTTGAAGAAGACCTCCTTGTCCCCATCTCCATCGGTCTTGGCGATGTAGGTGATGCTGTACACATTGGGGGCGCCCGTGCAGCTGACGGATACGTTGCCGGTGACCTTCGGGATAACGAAGTAGCCCGTGGTTTCATTGCCGGTGCCTGCGGTCTTGTACTCGTAGCTGACCGATCCGGAAGTGATCCTCGCGGTGCTCGGCGCGTGGTAGACGCTGTACTCCTTTCCGGAAGCGTCTTTCAATTTCTCGGGGGTGATGGTCACCCTGACGTTCTCCTCGCCATAGGTGATATCCGTCTTGCTCAGGACCATGTGCGAGTCAGTACCCACCATCTCGATCTTGTATTTCTGGGCCTCGTAGGCCACCTTGACCTCCACGCCGGCGACCGTTGTCAGTTTCGCCTTCTCGATTGTGAAGGAGTTGTTGGTGACTGTGTACTTGTCGGTCCCTATCGAACACTCTTTGATGTTGTATCCTTCAACGATACCGCCGCCGGTGGCCGTTGTGAACGTCACGACCTTGTCGGTGTTCAGCGGGCCGTACTGCGTGTTGATAGCGGGCATGGTGGTGGGGTCGACCACGAATTTGATCGCTGCTCCCTGCTCCATGGCACAGGTGACCTGGACCTTTGCGACTTCCGCAGTACTTTCGACATCTTTTATGGTGACTTTGAGGGTGGCGGTCTTGCGGTCGTTAGCGGGTTTGTATTCGTGGGTCACATCATCATTCTTGAATACGCCTTCCTCGAATTTGATAGTCACCGCAGATTCGCTGGTCGGAACGAAGTAGCCATCTGCAGCCGTAATGGTGGCGGTCTGAGTGTGCGTCGCAACCAGTGCCGACACGGTCTTCATATCGCCGTGGGCGATGGCGGTTGCACTCGCCTTCTCTACGGACCAGGTCGTCACCGCAGCATCCGAATCGTCTGTATCCGCGACCAGGAACCCCGCCATGGCCACCGCCAGCATGGCGGTCGCCGCGAGGAGGGCCATCCGGCACTTCCTGTCGCGTTTTTTGAAATATGCATCCATATGGGCATCCCTCAATATGGGTACGCCATAAACTCTTATTATTAAAAAGCACGCGCACGAACGCGCACGCGTGTGTAAGGTCCCTCCCCCATACGGGGGAGGGAAAGGATCATTCGATGGGAAGGAATTTAACGAGCTCCTCATCGGCCTTCCCGATGGCCCACCAGAACGGCTTGGCGGCGGAGGAGCAGTCCTCGCCGTGGGAACTCACGGAGAAGTAGGCCACATCGTGGAACAGGGACTCCATGACCCTGACGAAGCCCTCCTGCCCGTTGTCGCACAGGTACTGCCTCACATCCCCGTCCTTGAGGCGGGAGACGTCGGCGTGGGTGGCAACGACCGCGAAGGGAACGCTGGACACGAAGTTGGGGCTGACCTGCTTGATCTGGGTATACATGTAGTGGAAGGACTCGAAGACCTCCATGGGGGTCTGCCCCCTGCCCTTGACCAGCATGATGGGGTCGAAGGCGAACATGATCCCGTCGGTGTAGTTGTAGTACTCCTCGAAGAGGGTCTTGTCGTGCTTGGCCTCGAACTCGCGGCCGGAGATGTCGTTGATCAGGATCTCCCTGTCGCTCAGCTTGATGGACCTCAGGAATATGCATTCGGAGTCCAGCTCGCCGGAGGCGGTGGGGGAGACCACGTCCTTGGCGTCCACCATGTCCTTCGAGATCCCGGGTGTGGAGGCATCGATGTTGACGTCTTTCATCCTGGCCACGGCGGTCAGCGTCTTCACAAGAGCCAGCATCATGGACGTCTTGCCGGCCCCGACGCC
>CAMMYR010000082.1 GCA_946528255.1 uncultured Methanomicrobiales archaeon
CTGGGAACCGATTCCGATTCCAGCCTGCGGATCACCTCGTCCCGCAGGCCCTCCTCTATATCGGCTTTCTCTATGGCCGTCTCTAGGGTATCCCCGTTTTCGATCAGAATCCTGATTAGCTTTAGGGAGCCGGCTATTTGAGTTTCAATCTTCTCGGCCTTCATCTCCCTCCTCTGAGCCTCCAGCTTCGCTTCCATGTCCAGCTGCATCCTCTTGGTATTGGCTTCGTACTCCGCTTCCTTCTTCTCGATTTTAGCATCGTACTCCGCTTTCATCTCGGCCCTCTCCGTGTCGCGGCCGTACCGGTACATCTGCTCGCACAAATTGCCCATGGTTTCCAATCCTCCTATCAACATATTGTTACATTCTATATTGTATTTCATTCTTATGTTCTCCAAGCGCTCCCCCAGTTCCATCTCCCCGCCCCATACGTCGTTGAGGAAATCCAGGAGGGGCGAGCCGGTCTCATCCCCCGGTTTCCCCAGGCCGACGTAAGTCATCCTGCGTATCCGCGGTTCCGGAAGAAGGGCGCCATCCGGCCCGCACAGCTTCTCGAAGGATGTGCGGGACTCCAGCACCGTATTGCGATTGTGCATGCCGGGGTGCAGCACCACCCACAGGTACCTCACATCAGGCACGGAGTCGTACCCGCCCGTGTACTCCACCGAAGACAGGAGCTTGGAGGCATAGACCTCCATCCTGTTCACCGCCTCCTCGTCGGATTGGTAGTAACCCTGGATGTCGATGGCCACAACAAGGGATCCGAATCTGTCGCTGCCAGGGAGCCGAATATCGAAACTCGAATCGAGGACCACGCCCCGGCCCGCGTCCGTTTCGAGCACGGTCTCCCTCATCTCCGCCGCGGTCTCCCCGCGTATGCAGCCGGCGATTTCTTCCCTAGTCATGCCACGGTATTCGGGCAACCAGCGGCTGATTATCTCCGAGAGCACGTCCTTATCCCTCAGCACACGCTTCGCGTTCCTATCGCGACTCAGGTTCGCTTCCGAATCAAACTTCTCAAGACCCATTTCCAATTCCTGCGTCGATGCGCGAACCCTACGCGTTTCTCCGAGAATATAACGCAGGCAGTGTACGGTTACACCCCGGGATTACCGGCCTTGAGGCATGAAGTATTTAAGCAAAAGATGGGAAAGGCGAGGAAAGAAGGTCGAAGGGGACCCGTCTGTTTATAAATAAGACCAGCGGGAAATTCCATCGGAAATAGAGCTTCGCGATTCTTTTTCCATTGGAAACCCATCCATCCGCGGTTCGATGCTGGGATTCCGCGATAATTATTATTTATTATAAGCCGTAACGCCGAGCATCGATACGCCGGACGGCGCCGATATCGGGCGATATATTGAGGAAGGAACCGAAGAGGGTGTTCATGGCCGCATTCATGGTAGCCACGATGCTCGTGGTTCCCATGGCTTCGATCGGCCTGGTATCCGACGGCGGTTCTGATTATGAGGCATACGCCGAAGCGACCGACCGCTCAGGGAAGAAGGTCAGCATCATCGGGGACGGCATCTCGACGCTCGAAGGTTACAACTATCCGGGCAACAGCATCTATTACACCGCCTCCAAGATGTCGGAGAAGAACATCACCGTCCATACCAACTGGTGGGGCCGCCTCATAGATTCCTGGGGTGCGGAGCTCCTGGTCAACGAATCCTACTACAAGGCCGAGTGCGCGAGCGGTGCCGCCGCCAGGGCCAACCAGGCGGTCGTGGATCACCTCAGCGACGGAACGGACGATCCGGACATCGTCCTGGTCTTCGTCGGATCCAACGACTACCTCAACTGCACGGGCGCATACGTCAGCATCGGATCGGTGACCGATTCGTCCATCGAGGGCTACATCGCATCGGACGCCCCGGGGAAGACCGCATACGAGAACCTCGCATGCGCCTATTCGCTGATGCTCAAGAGGATCATAGACGCCTACCAGACGGCCGATAGGGAGCTCGAGGTCATCTGCCTGCTCCCGTATGTCGATTCGTCCGCCATCAACACGATCACCGCCATCCAGTTCTTCCAGAGGGACACGTTGAACAGCCAGATCTCCACAGTCTGCGATTATTTCAGGACCACGTACGGGGGCGGGAACGATGTCAAATGCATCGACCTGTCCAAGTGCGGGATGCCCGAGAGGTTCACGAAGGAATCCACCGGCTACTACGAGGAAGGCGGTTCCTACAGCAGCTACACGGCCGCCCAGCACCCCAACAACGCCGGGTTCCAGCTGATATCCGACTACATCATGGAGGAGCTATCGGGCATCATCGTCCACAGGGACGGCAGGGGGATCCCGGAGGGGAACGACTACCTCTACAGGCTGGACACCGACACCACCAACACCAATGTCACGGACGTCCTGGAGTCCCACATCGTGGATGGCGTCGCCACATCGATGGTCAGCAAATACAGGGTGGGCTCCGGCAGCGCCGATGCCAGCAGGACCTCCACCGGCAACACCACCCAGAAGATCAACGCGTTCTGGGATTTCGATCCCGATACGGGGATGGGGCCGTTCAACTCGTTCTACGCCGCCGTCAATCTCTACGGCGGGGAGACCGGGGACGATATGAAGGAGCGGCGCATGCACACGGGGGCGGGCCAGATCGGCTACGTCCTGGACCCGTACAACCTGAAGAAGACCCTCGGCGGGACCATGTTCGACCCCTATCAGTACAACATCATGCTGATCATCCCGACGGTCTACTGGAAAGCGATGGCCATCGTCGATGGGAAGGAGGTGGAGATAACCCCCGGCCTCCCGACTATCGAGAGCCTGCGCCTGTACATGTCCAGCAAGCCCTCCTACGAAGCGGCCGGCGCATCCCCCGTCACCGGCATGACGGCCACCGGGCACAGAGCCCAGGACGGCACCATAATGCCGTATCTGGCACTCGGGGTGTACGAAGGCGGCCAGAACTCGGGGAGGCTCGTATCGCAGAGCGGGACCGCACCGGCAGTGGACAGGACCCTCGGCCAATTCGAAGCCATGGCGGCCGCCAACCTGGTATCCGGGGATGGCGAGTACGGCGTCTGGAACTACTACCAGTGGCTGCTCTACAAGATGATGTCCTACACCGTCATGGGCACCAAGAACTCCCAGGGCATGGTCGGCCGCGGCCTTTCCAGCGGATCCATGCCTCCCGGAGCCAACATGGATACCGGCTCGATGGACTACACCGGCCCCTACTACGGATCGTACATCACCTCGACCTGCAGGACCACCGGTGCCAAGATGTTCCTCGAGAACACCTGGGGATCCGCCAAGGAATTCGTATCCGGCGTCAGAGCCGTAAGCGACGGCGCCGGCGGAGCAATGCTCATCGGATACAAAGGCGAGGCGCTGCTGAGCTGGGTGGCGATGGAAGGGCAGTGGTACGATTCCGTGCGCAGCTACGGAGCATCCTGGGATACCTACTATTCAGGGAACCCTGCGGAGAGAACGGGCGCAACCGATGAGATGGGATTGAACAGGATCGGAGACAGATGTGTCCTGTATGTGCCTACTGGATCATCGTACAATGTCCTGACCGTGGGCGGCGATTGGCAGGCGAACAACAACAGGACCGGGATAAACAACGTCCAGATCATCTTGGATGCCAGCGGCCTTGGACCGAGGACCACCGCCCGCCTGTCGTACCTCATGTCCCCCTCCGCCGTCGATCTGGCGCTGCAGTACAGCAGCGGCGACGGCCTCGGCCCCGTGCCCGCGAAGACGACCGTCGAGTGGGGAGAAGCCGTAGAGCTGCCCGGACAGGGCGAGATGGTCGCCCCCGGGAAGAACATGGCGTTCGTGGGATGGGAGTGCAGCGCGGACGGCAAGGTCTACCTCCCGAACAGCCTCTTCACCGTACCCGCATGCGACGTCGTGCTGACCGCCGTATGGGAATCGGAGGAGGAAGAGGAGAAGGAGTACGAGGAGGACGAGGACGACATATTCGATATCCTCAGGCACCGCCAGCAGGCCCCGGCCGCGGCGGAGAAGGACCGCAAGTGGATCCTGGTCGCCGCCTCTGCGGTCGCAGTGTGCACCGCGGCCTGCCTCGTGATGGCCATCATGGTCGTGCGCAAACACCGAAATAGCCGTCCTATCGGAGACGGCGGAAGGCATTTACTTACCCTTCCATCGGTTTGAAACCGTATGAAAACGGGTTTTCCGCATCAACCTTTATATACAATATGAATGTACGGACGATTACTTGTAGGAGAACCCGCAAGGGTTCGCTCGCACTACGAGGAGGAATTGAATTGGCAGAAAAATCAACCGTAATGGCCGTGCAGAAAGCACTCGACGGTGCGAAGAAGCGCAACTTTACTGAGACGGTTGAGTTGGCCATCAATCTCAAAGATGTCGACCTCACCCTTCCCAAGAACCGTATCGCGGAGGATATCATCCTCCCGTCCGGCCGCGGGAAGCAGGTCAAGATCTGCGTGATTGGTGGTGGCGAACTTGCCTTGAAAGCCAAGGATGTGGCGGACCGCGTCATCACCCCCGAGGAGCTCGGGACGATCGCGGACGACAAGAAGCAGGCTAAGAAGATCGCGAACGACATCGACTACTTCATCGCCGAGGCCCCTCTGATGGCCGTCGTCGGTAAGAGGCTCGGTACCGTTCTCGGTCCCCGCGGAAAGATGCCCAAGCC
>CAMMYR010000083.1 GCA_946528255.1 uncultured Methanomicrobiales archaeon
GGATAGCGCGATCAGGATGTAGTTGTAGAAATCCTGGAGGCCCATGATGGTCGCCAGGGAGTTGACGCCGCCTTTCAGGACCGCGGCGGCGTAGATGGGCATCATGACGATGATGATTAAGGCGGTGAAAGCGCGGATGCCCTTGGAGGCGTAGATCTTGCCCATCAGGTCGGCGAAGGTGGATGCGCCGTGCTTCAGGCCGGCGCGGCGGGTGCGCTTCCCGAAGATCAGGAATGCCACCACCAATCCGATGAACAGGTTGAGGAAGCACAGCCACATCAGCGACATGCCGTGGACCGCCGCCTGGCCCCCGAATCCTATGACCGCGGAGGCGCTCAGGAAAGTGGCGCCGTACGAGAGGGCTATGATCAGCGGGCTGGCCTTGCTCCTGCCAAGCAGGAACTCCTGATTGCTGCGGGTGTTCTTGTATCCGTACCATCCGAGCAGGAGCGTCACGACGACGAAAACCCCCATCATCCCGGCGAATACGAGCAGGTTGACCCCTTCGGTCGCCATCTTCGGCATCCTCCTCGGAGTCTTCCTCTCTTCCCTTCATCCAGCCGTAAACCACGCAGAACAGGACGCATAAGAAGCATCCCGCGTACGCGGCTATGTTCCAAGGATTGGTCAGCCCGAATATCGCCATCTTTTCACCGTGCTAAGTGTTAGCACTATGCACATCTGCTCCGAAGATATAAAGGTGATGATGAATGGAGAACCCCTGGCATCCGAATACTGCATTGCATCACACGATCTTTACTGCTGGGATCTGTCTGCCATGCTGCAGCATTCATGGCAGTTGGGTTTAACAGAGATTGGTGAGCGAATCCGCACCGTGATGCTGATTGGATGCATCGGACAATCTTATCCATTCAGATATGCTGGCTCAATCCAACGATTTGGATTCTTTAGGATAACCTTAATAAGATAGGTATACCTAGGGGGGTATAGGTAATCAACATGAAGACCGTACTGAAGATAGAGGGTCTTGACTGCGCCAACTGCGCCGCCAAGATCGAGGAAGGAGTGCAGAAGATCCCCGGAGTCGAGAGCGCCAAGCTCTCCTTCATGACACAGAAGCTGACCATCGAGGCCCCAGAGGACAAGATGAACGCCATCGTCGAGGAGGCCACGAGGATCGCCAAGAAGATCGAGGGCGATGTGACGGTCTGCAAGCTCAAGTGATTCAGATGGACGCTTTCGAGAAGAGGATGGTCATCGGCGGAGCCATATTCGCCATCGGCCTCTTCCTCCATTTCTACCTGGATGCGGACATCTACGTCCAGCTGCCGGTGTTCATCGCTGGATACCTGGTGGTGGGATACGACGTCCTCATCAAGACCGCCAAGAACCTCCGCAACGGACAGGTTTTCGACGAGCACTTCCTCATGACCGTCGCCACGGCCGGGGCTTTCGTGATAGGCGAGTACCCCGAGGGCATGGCGGTCATGCTGTTCTTCCAGGTAGGCGAGTGGTTCGAGTCCAGGGCCGTCAGGAAGACCCGCGGATCCATCGCCGAGCTGGTGGACATCCAGCCCGAGTACGCCAACGTCCTCAGGGACGGGGAGGTGGAGCAGGTCGATCCCGACGAGGTATCCATCGGCGACACCATCGTGGTCATGCCCGGCGAGAAGATCCCTCTGGACGGCAGGGTGATCTCCGGATCCACGTCCCTGGATACCCGCTCCCTCACCGGGGAATCCATGCCCCGCGACGTATCCGTCGGCGACGAGGTCGTCAGCGGTACCGTCAACATCTCCTCGAAGATCGAGGTCGAGGTGACAAAGGACTACGACGACTCCACGGTCATGAAGGTCCTGGAGCTCATAGAGGACTCCTCCACCAACAAGGCGCCCACGGAGCGCTTCATCACCAAATTCGCCAAGTACTACACGCCCGCGGTCGTCTTCGCGGCGATCATCGTCGCCGTCGTGCCCATACTTCTCGGCTACGATGCTGAGACGTGGGTCTACAGGGCCCTGACCTTCCTGGTGGTATCCTGCCCCTGCGCGCTGGTCATATCGGTGCCCCTGGGGTACTTCTGCGGGATCGGAGCCGCATCCAAGGAGGGCATCCTGATCAAAGGAGGCAACTACCTGGAGGCGCTGGCTTCCGCCGATACCGTGGTCATGGACAAGACCGGCACCCTCACCGAGGGCAGGTTCGAGGTCAGCCACATGCACTCCGTCGGATGCACAGAAGAGGAGCTGCTGGCCCATGCCGCGGTCGCGGAGACTTTCTCCAACCACCCGGTGGCCATGTCCATCAAGGATGCATACAAGGACGAGGTCGATGCCTCGGAGGTCACCGAATCCGATGAGCTGCCCGGCAGGGGCGTCCGCGTCAGGCACAGGGGCAGGGAGATCCATGCCGGGAACATCAGGCTGATGGAGGACCTCGGCATAGGATACTGCGACGAGCCCGTCGCAGGCACCAGCATTCACGTGGCCGTTGACGGGGAGTACAAGGGGCACATAACGTGCTCCGATGTCGTCAAGGGATCCACCTCGGATGCCATAGCCGCCATGAAATCCTCCGGGATAACGAAGACTGTCATGCTCTCAGGCGATTCCAAGGTCGTGGCCGAGGCCGTCGGGAAGGAGCTGGGGATCGACGAGGTCCATTACGAGCTCCTGCCGGCCGACAAGACCGAGAACCTCAAGAGGATCATGTCCGAGAGCAAGGGCAAGACCGTGTACGTCGGAGACGGCATCAACGACGCCCCGTCGCTTGCCATGGCCGATGTGGGCATCGCCATGGGGGCCATGGGCTCCGATGCCGCCATCGAGGCCGCCGACCTGGTCATCATGGATGACGACCTGGGGAAGATCCCCGATGCGATATCCCTGTCCCACAAGGTCAATGCCATCGTGAAGGAGAACATCGTCTTCGCCCTCTCGGTGAAGTTCGTGATCCTGGCGCTGGCCACCCTTGGCATAGCCGATATGTGGGTCGCCGTCTTCGGCGATGTGGGGGTATCCGTGATAGCCATCCTGAACTCCATGCGCTGCATGAAGATGACCCGTAATGGTTCCAGGAAGGCTTCCAGGACAGCCGAATGAAACTATCTGGGGCCGTACCCGGTACGGCCCCGATTCCCTCTCAATTCTCTAAAACTTATCAAGCAAAGGTATTTTATTTAGTCCCTTAATCACCTGTTCGTCTGGCTTGACCGGGGCGCTAGGCGTGCCCTCCACCTGAAATCGTCTATACGCAGGGGTGACAGCAGGGGACGGCTCCTCTGAACATTCAAGCCCACCTAGTGACAATGACATCTTGTCCTGCAGAGTCGGAGTTTGAGACGAAAGCGGCCGGAGGGTCGCAGTTCACTCATCAATCGGGGAAACCGGGTCAGGTCCTGACGGGAGCAGCCTTACCTCGAACCACTGACGTTTGCGGGGTAGCAGGGTCGAGAAGCGAAGTGGCAAACTTGGATCGGGATGAGGGGTCAACCTCTGTGGCCAGGCGCTTATCTTCTGACCGGGCGTATGCCCGTTATGGCCTCTTTGGAGAAATCGAACAGCACCATGGTCTCCTGTCCGTCAGTGATCCTGTATTCATCCCCTTCCTCCACCTTCCCGACCACGGCTCCGGTGCAACCGGCTTCGGAGAACATGCCGATGATCCTCTCGGAGTTCGAAGGCGGGCAGGCGAAGACGAATCCCGAACCCTGGTATGCGAGCACCCATCTGGACAGCTCCACGCCATCGGGCGCAGGAATCCTGGTGATATCGACGGTCGCACCTACACCGGAGCACTCGAGCATCATGCCCAGCGTCCCCAGGTTCCCGGGGTTGCTGATGTCCTTGCAGGAATGTGCTAGATGGGCCTCGGCGATCTCCGCAACGATCTCCAGCTGCAGACGGACGGTCTCATCCGGCTTGCCCTCGGTGGATATGAATGCGAAAGGTATCTCATCGGGGAACTTCCCCACGAGGTCCGAAACGAACACTATGTCGTCACCAGGCGTCGCGGTGCTACTCAGCAGGACAGCGTCCTTGGGCACCCTCCCGGTTACGGAGACGTCGAGCGCATCGTAGCGGGCGTCCGGGTGGGTGTGACCGCCCACGAGGGGGACTCCGAACTGCCTCACGCCCTCCTTCATCCCCTTGAGGATCGCGTCCCTGACAGCGGGGTCGTGAACGGAAAGGACATCGGTCATCCCCAGGGGCCTACCGCCCATGGCGGCTATGTCGTTGACATTGACCAGCACGGCGAAGTATCCGGCGTAGTAGGGGGATGCCCTGATGAGGGATTCCATTATGCCGTCTGCCGCGAACAGCAGATAATCATCACCGAAATCGATGGCCGCGGCATCCTCGCCCTCGGCTGCATAGATATGGGGGAATCCGGCAGTGGGGAACATTCCGGTGACGCCAGAAATTGCGTTCTTCCTTGTGACTCCGGGGAACCCGCGGACCGCTGCGTGGACCTCGCGCAGGAGGCTCAACGCCACATCCCCCTTCTCCTCAAGACGAAGATCAGGACCACGCAGAGGGCTCCCATGATCCCCAGCAGGATGTACGCCATGTAATCGTTGTCCTGCGCTGGCAGCGGGACGTTCATCCCGTAGAAGCTGGCTATCAACGTCGGTATGGCGACGATCAGCGTGATGGATGTCAGGAACTTCATGACGTTGGAAAGGGAGTGGTTCAG
>CAMMYR010000084.1 GCA_946528255.1 uncultured Methanomicrobiales archaeon
CGAGGGTGGCGTGGATGGTCTTGTAGTTCTCTCCGGGCACCCTGTGTCCCATGATCCTGACGACATCGTCCATGGATACATCGCGGAGTTTCTTCAGTTTCTTCTTGGGGTCCATGTACCTGCGCCTGTTCTCGGCGGGGGAAGTGGTACCCGGGTAGAACTGTCTCTGATATGCCATATTATGCACTCCTGTAATCATGAAGTGTGGGTCTGAATTTCGTGTACCTTCCGACCTGGAGGGTGTATCCGTGCTCGATGTTGGCATTGAGCGCGACCTTGATCTCCTCCAGAGCGACGTCGAGATCCCCCTCGTTGTCGACGTCCAGCTCGATGTAGAACGCGCCCACCAGATAGCGGAGCTCAACCTCGTGATTGCCGACACGGATGGTCTGGCGCTCGCTGTGGTTGTTCTCGAGCCCCTTTCCGGGGCCGCTGTTGATGGTCTTCGGCAGGCTCTCGCCGGTCATGTTGATCTGGCGGATGTTGGGGATCACATCGAGGGCGTTGAGCACCCTCTCGGTGGTCTCTGCCGAGAGCAGGCGGTTCGTGATGATCTGGACTTCAGGGAGGGGTTTTCCCGCGTAGTCGACTGTGGATGTGGTACTCGTCATCAGAAGGCCTCACAGTTTCTTTTTCACCTTCTTTGCCTCGGCAGCGACGTACTGCATGGGCTTGCTGAACTCTTCCATGTCACCGAAGACCTCTTTGAAGAGACCGGATGTGGCCTCAGCGGAGAAGGTCTGGGTTCCTCCATCCAGGCAGTTCGCGGCGGTGATCGCGGGGATCACGACGCCCTTGGCGTGCCTGGTAACGACGTGGTTACCGTGGAACAGACCGGGGCCTCCTCCTCCGTAGATAGAGTGGGAGAAGAAGGACATACCGACTCCAACTCCCTCGGCACGGCCGTAGTCGACTCCGGGGAGTCCGGACTCGTGCTCGAGCAGGTCGTTGTAGTACAGGATGGTTCCGGGGACACCCTGGGCGGCCCTGGCGGCTCCGACGTTGACCATAACGGCGGCGACCATTCCGGTGGCGGCGTAGGCGTTCCACAGGGGGAGGTCCTTGGTGGTGTAGATCTTGTATCCGCTGGGCAGGGTCTTCTTGACGGAGATGACGCCGTCGTCGATGGCCCTCTCCATCAGAGAGGCGATAACGGTACCGACGGTTCCGGTCTTTCCGTTCTTCTTGACGAGGGTGTACAGCATGTTGTTGGCGTTGAGTCCCTCGTACGCGAGGGACAGGAGTCCGCCCCTCTCGAAGTTTCCGACCAGGTCGCCCATCTCGTAGGATCCGCACTGCTCGTAGATGGCGGAGAGGGCGGTTCCCTGCATGGCGTTCCTGTTGACCAGGGCAACGACGTGGTTGGCCATGATGTTCCTCAGGGCGAATCCGGCACCCTCGTTGTTCTGGGGAACCTCGAGGATGGACTTGACGTTGGCGCCCTGGAAGGTGATGGTCTGGGGGTATCTTCCCCAAACGGCGGCCTTGACCATGTTGGCCTTGTACATCGGGACCTTGAACTCGTCGATGATGGCCTCGGTGGCAGCGGCTGCAACGGTGGTGAATCCAGTCGTGTACTCGATACCGGCGTTCATCCTATCCTCGGGAACGATGACGATGATGTTCTTGCCGTCGGACTTGACCTTGACTTCGGTTCCGTCGCCGTCGTAGACCTGGACCTTCTCCTTGACGATCTTGGCGATCTTGTCGGCGTTCTTGACCAGGGGAATGTCGATCTCCTTTCCCTTGATGATGACTCCGCCACCGGTCATGGAACCGGTCTTGAGGGCCTTCTCGATCCCGGCCAGGTTGATGGCGCAGGTTCTCTTGGTCAGAGACACGATCTTCTTGATCGCATTGTTGCGCAACGGACTGATGGCTTCCAGCGGGATGTCTTTCGCGATGCGTTTCCCGTTGTCGTCATACAAGTCGATTACGTCCTCGTATTTTGGCATTTCATACCTCCTTTGTTCGATAAATGGTGCGAATCCTTCCGAATCCGCATTACCCCTTGCGAAAATCCGTATTTCCTTAGAAAATATAAAGCAAACCCTAAAACGGGCAAGTGGGACGTCAAAAGCGTCTATTTTCGGATGTTGGCTATAGGTGGATGCATGCACTATCCAAGTCTTCGTACAGGACCTCGTATTTAATGCCTCGTTTCCGGGTGGTAAAATGCATACGAAAGGTCCGGAAAGTGTTAAAGAAACGGGTTTCGGAAGGGGTTTCGGCCGCGCGCCGGATTCGGTCGCGCTTGGCCTTGGTCATGACGCCGGCGCCGTACTTCCTCAGGTGCTCGACGAAGCTGGGGATCAGCGCATACGGGATTCCGCAGGCGAGCTCGTCCGCGGCCATATCCGTCTTCTTCCTGCAGCCGAAGCAGCCCAGGGATACGTTGGCCCTGCCGGTGACAATCGGCACCGAGGTCACATCCTCGCAGGCGCACTGGAACGGGGATGTGGAGAACGTTGCCCTGCCGCCCTCCTCGGCGGTGGACAGCGGGACGATCCAGTAGATGCGCTCAGGGATGTCTATCAGAGCGACCACGTCGGGCTCGAAGTCCGCATCCTTCAGAGGGCAGACGACCTCGCCCTTGCTCCTGAACTTGGGGATCATCCTCTCGGAGATCATCTTCCCGGCGGCCGCGGCCGAATCGTGCATGCCTATACCGGCGTGGAACTCCCCGGAGGCGACCTTCTCGTTGGTGTCCGTGATGTTCAGCGCGGATGTGCCCACCATGCAGTTGTGGGACTCCAGGGGCATCTTCAGGCACTCGCCGTGCCTGGCGCGGAAAACCGCCTGGCAGTGGCTCATCTGCTGCTCCGGTGCATCATATCCCGCAGGGAAGTCCTCTCCCTCCCTGACCAGCCTTATCGCCACGGGCTCGCTGCGGAGCCCTATTATGGACTTCAGCGCGTCCGCGTATTCCTTGTTCTTATCCAGAATGACCGACATGCCACAGGCATCCGCGAACGGACGTAAATAACCGCGCAAAACGATTGTTATCGCAGGGTTATCCTGGACGCCCTGGGCTCGAACCCCTCGCCCTTGACGGTCTCCACCATCATGCGGAGGTTGGCATCGGGGGTCTCCGGCTGCAGACCGCATCCCGGCGCTATGATGTCGAACCCGGATTCCAGGCAGTCCTTGACCGCGGCGCAGACCTGCTCCGGGGTGCCGCTGAGCAGCGGGTGCCCGGTGCCGATGTTGCCGATCATGACCTCCCTGCCCTTGGCGATGTCTGAGACGTCGGAGGGCGTCACAGCATCCCCGATGGATACCCCGGACACGCCGGTGCCGAAGAGGCTGTCCACTATCGGCAGGGAGTTCCCGCAGACGTGGAGCTCGGTGAAGTAATCGGAATCGGGGTCGGGGCAGTGCGTGGAGAAAACGAACCTGCCGCATATGGATTCGAACAGATCCTTGGTCATCCAGTCCCCGGATGAGATGGGTTCGGAGCACTGGACTATATCGGCGCCGGCCTCGCGTAGCGCCCTGGTGTATCCGGCCACCAGGGGGCAGACGGCCTCCAGCCATCCGTGGACCACGGACGGATCCATCATGACGCCGAATATCAGGTTCTCGGGATTTACCAGCGATCCGGTCAGGGTGAGCGTACCGGCGTTGCCGGCCACCACGGGATAGTCCTCCCCGTAATGCTGCTTCAGTATTCCGATCGCCTCCAGGACCGCCTTGGGCTTACCTCCGGAGATCATCTCCTCGGGAGTCATGAGGTTGTCCGGCGAATCGTACTCGGACATCATGGGGTCGAACTTGTAGGGATGGTCGGTGATCACGGGCTGCTTGGACCTGCTGCCGGGCAGCACGCCGCATCCCAGCCTCTCCGCCTCCGCGGTGATGCCGAAGGGGGCGCGGACGCACTCGAAGCCGAACATGTCGGCCTGCATTGCGCCCAGGGCGGCCATCATGCGCGGGTCGGAATGGGCGGCGGGCCACATGGCCCCGCAGGACGCCATCATGCTGACGGTGGCGGACTGCGAGAACATCGCAACCGGCGGGCGATCCAGTGTCTCGCCCCTCATAGCGGTCAGAACCCTCTCCCTCGCATCGACGCCCATGTGATCGAACCTCTGGGGTAGTATGGCGAAGGTAGAATAAATAATAGAAGACCCCCCGGAGGGGGTAAGGGGTTTCGTTCATCAGGAAATCAGTAGCTGAAGCCCTTGATGGTGTCAACGAGCATCTGCATGTTCTCGTTGGGGGTAGCGGTAGCGATACCGCATCCGGAGGAGATGACGTGGAACCCGGCCTTAGCGGAGTTGAGCGCGCCCTCCTTGACCTCGGCAGGGGTTCCCTGGAACAGGGGCCTGACGGATCCGACGTTACCGACGAGGACGGTCTTGTCCTTGGCGATCTCGCATGCCTTGAAGGGGTCGACCTTCTCCTCGATGGAGCAGCCGGTGACGCCGGTGGCGGCCATCATGGCGAGGGTGGGCTCGGTGTTTCCGCAGATGTGCAGGACGGTGAACTTCTCCTTGCTGGGGGTGGGCTTCAGGGAGTCGGCGACGTACTTTCCGGATGCACCCTCGAACATGTCGGG
>CAMMYR010000085.1 GCA_946528255.1 uncultured Methanomicrobiales archaeon
TGTGGAAGGGGTATACGACCGCGCCATGGAGCTATCGAAGGAGTCCATGCCCTCCATAGACCGCGCCGCGAAGGAGTACGGCGTGACCGTGGGGATAGAGAACATGCCGGACCTCCCGTTCATGCTCGGCCGCACGGCCGAGGATCTGGCACATATCATCGAGGGCACCGATCTCGGCGTCGTGTTCGACATAGGCCACGCCAACACGGCGGGTCAGATAGAGCAGATGTTCGAGCTCCTGGGCGACAGGGTCACCAACATCCACATCCACGACAACCAGGGCGACAGGGATTCGCATATGACCATAGGCGACGGCTCCATCGATTTCGACGGGTACCTCCCGAGGCTGGAAGCCCTGGGGGCCAACATGGTGATCGAATCCAAATCGTTCGATTCCGCCGTCCTGTCCCAATCCAGGATCCTTCGAATCCTCGAACCCGGTCAGCGGCATGCCCTTGACCTTATTGATCCCCTTCCAGGTCCTTATGGCCACTCCGATGAGGCTCACGAATCCCAGGAGCAGGATTATCAGGATGATCAGGGCTCCGAACGCATCCCCTATGGTGGTGGTCATCACGGTCATGTAATCCGTGAGGAAGTGCATCGCGATAGACGCGTGGATGCCGAAGCGGATGTACATGTATCCCAGGGATACACCGCCGATGATGGTGGGTATCGCCTTGGCGGCGTTCCATGAATCCACATGAGCCAGACCGAATATTATGGACGAAGCGATCAGCAGTATCACGGCCGCCTTGCTGAACCCGAACCCGCCGAACAGCATGCGCCAGCAGTCCTTCCTGCGGTAGTAGGCGGCTATGAGCATCATCGGTATCCCGATGTACACGGCGCGGGTGACGATCTCCTCCCACACCCCCGCCTCGGCGAAGCTGAACAGCATCTCCGGCACGGTCATCTCGTCTATCCATCCGGGGACCTCGATCGAAGCGCCGAATGCCGTCTGGATCAGGTTTATGGCGAGCTCCACCAATATGACGGATCCGAACAGCAGTGTGAGCCAGAACAGAGGGGTCTTCACGACCTCCCTGCGGTGCTCCTCCGTATTCTCGAACCTGAACACGCACTTGGACTGGTACAGCAGCAATCCGACGCTGGCGAGCACCGATGCGAATATGAATATCCAGAATACCGACAGCCCGGCGCCGGACAGGGTGCATATCTTGGTCACCATAGGTGCCAGGATGAACATGTTGAACGGGTTGTCCGAGAGGAAATCGAAGACGTCCCCCACGCCCCATACCATCGCCGCCACATCGATGATCAGCATGATCAGGATGACCGGGATGGTTACCATCGTCACGGTATCGGACACGTGTTTCAGGCCCTTCGGCTTCCCGGAGGATACAGGCCTCAGCGATGCCCCGCAATGTCCGCAGAACGCCGCGCCGGATGATCTGTACGATTCGCATTCGTCGCACCCCAGCTTCTCCCCGCAGAACCTGCAGAACCTGTAGCCCGCGGCCCTGCACTCGTCGCACCTGCCGCATGCCATCGGACCCCTCCCAGGTTGCGGATGACGCCATCCGCCCTCTCCACCTCTATGACAGCCAGCAGGCTTTTCCTGAATCTGGCTATGTCCCTTATCTGGTCGGCCATGTACCTCTCGCGCTCGGCGCAGATCTTGGCCTGGCCCTTGGATTTGCCGTTGACGAAGGCATCCCATTCCAATGCGAACCCCTCCGGGCTCTCGAATCTGAAATCCGTTTTCAACCCTTTCTTTGCGATGCGGTGCTCGTTGGTGAACTCGAACGCCCCTATGGTGTTGCAGTACAGGGTGGTGAAATCGTCGTCGTTCATATCCAGGGGGATAACGTTCTTCCCCATCCCGGCGACCCTGTCTATGAAGGCGCACATGGCCGGCGAGGGGAACTCCACGGTGCCGAACCTCTGCATGTGCCTTGCATACACTAAATCCAGCTCGCTGACCTCGAAGTCCCCGTCGATGTTGGCCCTGTTCTTTATGGTCTGCACCCCCTCTATCCCGAGGGATGCGGCATAGGCCTCATGCTCCGAGAACCGCTCCAGCACCGAATCGGCCTCGGAAACCAACCCGTTGACCACGGTTATGATATCGACGTGGCACCCGTCCACGTCCAGGGATCTCATCTGCGGGTCCCCCTGGATGCCACGAGATCCGTGAGCTCCGTGGGGGCCTCTATCTTCTTCAGCTCATCGTGGGAGACCACCGCGGTGGAGTCGATGCTGTCGCGGTCGTGTTTTTTCTCAACGATTATCACGGAGAACCTCCCCATGATCTTCGAGATGTCCGATGCGACCATGGCCCTCTGGACGACCTTCTCATCATCGGGGCTCAGACCCGTCAGCATGACCGACGCATCGTTCTTGGACACGGCCTCGAAGGGGCTCTTGTACACAGGGCTCACGGAGAATCCCAGGGAGGTGAGCTGCCTCAGGGCGTAGGAATCCGTCTGGGGTATCTCCCTCTCCTCCTTGGCGCGGTCCTCGCTCCTGAACGTGAAAGGATCGATAGGATCTATCACCGGGAGGCCCAGATACTCCTCTATGCGCAATGCGGCGTCGATCATGGCGCCCATGCCGGCCTCATACATCTGGATGGTCCTCCTGGACACGCCGGCGGTCTCCGCCAGCGTCCCTAGGCTGATCCCGCGTTCCTCGCGGGCGGCCTTCAGCATCTCGGAGTCCAGTTTCACGTACAGCCCTCCGGGGGCCGCGAAAATGAACGGCGGCGCCTCCTCAAGCAGGAGGTCCGCCAGCGTCTCGTTGGACACAATGGATATGTTGAACCTGGAGTACACGATCCCGGCCTCCAGGGCGCCGGAGCTGGATCTCTCGCCGATGACCAGCGGTACGGCGGAAAGGGCCTCTGCCAGGGTCTTCATCTCGTCCGCGCTCTCCTTCGAGAGGGCGTCGATGTTGCTGAGGACCTTGATGATCAGGACCTTCTCGTCGAGCCTCGCCACCACATCGAAGCATATGCCGCGCATCGTCAGCGCGGACGAAACATCGAATCCCGCCTTAGCCAGTATGGCACGGGTGGTGTTGATGAGCTCGTTCCTTCCCATGGCTATTACTAGTGTACAGCCTTCTATATGTATTTATCCAGCGATGGCTGAATCGGGATGCAACCGCCCTATGGGGTGGAAAGAAGAGTGCCAGTCGTTACCTGACCAGCACCACGTTGGTCCCCACGGGGACCCCGATGGATTCGGCTACCGGGCCGCACTTGGCCCTGAGGATATGCGCCACCGGCACCCCCAGGTCCTCGTCGGACAGGGATTCGTAGTTCCCCATGCCCTTGGCGATGACGACGCTTGCTCTCGATATATCCGCCTTGAGGTCCGCGGGTATCCGGGACGTATCGATTCCGACGTAGAACGACCCCGTTCCGCGGATGGAATCCAGATCATCCATCAGCCCGGTGCGGTCCAGGTCCCTCAGCGACACGTCGTTGAGGATCGGGACCTCCCTCACAACCCCGATGACCTCCTTGCCCATCGAACGCAGCAGGCGGATGACGATCCTGTCCATCTGGCACTCGCCGCAGTTGTCGAACATGTAGACAACGGGGCCGTCCTTCTCCAATAGCCTTCTAAGCCTGTCCGTGTGGTCCAATCCGAACCCCTGGGACACCAGGTCCGCGAACATCCCCGAGAACGCATCGGGATCGTCTATGGCTATCCCCGATCCGAAATCCATGATGTTCCCGGCGGCGGAGACTGAGAGGGCGGTATGCAAGGGGTCGTCCGAGGCGGAGACCATGGCCTCCGCCTCCGGGACGAGCCTGCTGGCTATGTCATCGGATCTGATCTTCAGCTCCAGATACGGGTCGTCGCATCCCAGCGCGGAGTAGCACTCCGCATGGACCTTCGATGCCACGTCCACGGATTTCAGGTCCGTATCGTACTCGTCGGCGAACACCCTGAGGCAGCGGCCCATGACCTCCGCCCTATCGGTGCCCTCCACCAATCCGGTCTGGAACAGCATGCGCCTCATAAGGCACGGCACGCAGTCCGGGGTTATCCTCATGGCTCATCCCAGGAGCTTCTTGATCGACTTGGTCAGCAGGTCGCTGGCCATCTTCCCGTCGATCTTCCCCCTGAGGGCTCCCATCACGGGCCCCATCAGCGGTCCGACGGCTCCCATGCCCTTGGACCTGACGAACTCCTCGCGCTCCTTCACGATGCCGTCGATGATCCTCTCGGCCTCGTCGGTATCCACCGCTTCCAATCCGAGCTTCTTCACCGCGTCGTCTATGGACGTGCCGACAGCCATCTCCTTGAGTATAGCCGGCAGGGCCTCCTTGGCGAAGGCGCCCTGCTTCAGGTGGTCGAATAAGGCGATTATCATATCGTCGGTCAGGGCGGAGAGGTCCAGCCCATCGCGCTCCAGCTCGCTGAAGGTGTTCAGGAACATGGTCGCCGCGATCGGCGCCATGGCCTTGTCCGCGGCTATCCTCTCGAACAGCTCGTCGTTGGAGTGCCTCACGATCTGCTTGGCCTGCATCGCGTTGATGCCGTACTGCTCCACGAGGCGCTTCTCGATCTGCTCCGGGAACT
>CAMMYR010000086.1 GCA_946528255.1 uncultured Methanomicrobiales archaeon
GGCAGCCAAGCCCGAGCCCAAGAAGGAAGAGAAGAATCCCGTGGCGAAACCCGCTCCGAAGAAGGAGGAGAAGAAGCCGGCAGCCAAGCCTGCTCCCAAGAAAGAGGAGAAGGCCGAGGCCGACAGCAAGAGCGGCGCCTACTTCGTTTCCACCCACCCCGACGGCGGATGGCAGGTCAAGAAGGCGGGAGCCCAGAAGGCCCTCAAGAAGTTCAAGACCAAGGCCGAGGCAGAGGAATACGCCAAGACCGTGGCCAAGAACCAGGATACCAACGTCGTCCGCAAGAAGAAGGACGGCAAGATCCAGAAGAAACGCTGAAGGGACGGCCCCCTCGGGGGCCATCCCGTTTTCATTTTGATTTTTTTTCCGAAGAATCGGCAGAACTGGGTCGTATCGGAATCGATGACCTCGTTCCAGAGCCTTATGGTCTCCTGGGCGTCCTCCTCGTCCATCAGCTGGATGGCGAAGCCCGCATGGACCACGGCCCAGTCTCCGACATGGGCTTCGACCATGGAGACGTTGGCCTGCCTCATGACCCCGCCGAAATCGACCTGGGCCATGGAGCCTTCGATGCTAACTATCTTACCGGGAACAGCCAGGCACATCCGGATCACTCCGTCATGATCTTTAAGATGGCCTCTGCGGGCTGCCCGTCGACGGCCTTGAGCGCGTCGATCGCCTTGGCACGGTCGCATCCGGTCTGGGACATCACGAGCTCGATGTCCTCGTCGGGGAAGGCGACCACCTCGACGGGCGCTCCGTCCTCGCCGTGCTCCATCACGATCTCCGGCCCGGAGACCTGGTAGCTCTTGTTGCCCCCCATCTCGACGCATACCACATCCGCTCCCTTGAGCACGATGTCCTTGTCCTTGGTCCTGATGATGACCTCGACGACGTTGGGGACCTGGTCCTGCTTGATCCCCATCTTCTTCATCGCCTGCTTCATCTGACGGTCGTTGATCCTCATTCCGCCCATGTTTCCACCCTATGTGCTACTCGTTTAACTAAGTGCGCCCCTGATCGCGGCCCTCAGGGAATCCGCGACGTCGTCGCAGGCGGATGCGTCCTGCACCCCTCCCTGCGCGAAATCGGGCTTGCCGCCGCCGCGCCCGCCGAACTGTGCCAGCGCATCGGACAGCACCTTCTTGCAATCCACCCTCGCATCCCCGGATGCGACCATTACGGACAGCGTCTCGCCGACTCCGATGTAAGCGGCGACGCCTCCCTTGGATTTGACGGCCTCCGCGTGCTCGGTCATGATGTTCCTGTCCCCTCCGGGCACGGCGCATACCTGCACGCGCACCCCTCCGATGTCTTCGGAAGGGCATGTATCCAATATGATGCGGGAGGCCTCCTTCAGGGCCTTCCTCGCGGAATCGTTCTCCTTCCTGGAGTTGACGACTGCCTTGGGAGCATCGGACGCCTTGCATCCGATGGAATCCACGATCTCCATAGCCAGCATGGCGTTGGAATTGGCCGCGATCTTGGCCTTGTGGCCCACCTCGAACTCGATGGTGACCCCGTCCTTGCCGGCGGAGACCTTCCTGACCACGGTGATCATCTCCAGCTCCGACGTCTCCATGACATGGACGCCGCTGCACGCGGACAGGTCGATGTCCCCGATGGCGACCACCGATATCTGCTCGCCCTCCGGGATCCTCTCCTTCTTGATCCTCACCTTCTCAAGCTCCGGATCGTCCCTGTCCATGATGCTCTTGGTCACCGCGTGGTTGTCCCTTATGGCCTGATTCGCGAACTCCAGGGCCTTGGATATCTGGTCCCAGCCCAGGTCGTGGTTGACGATGACGTACTTGCTCTCGGGGGAGATGAAGATCTTGGTGATGGCGAGGTCCTCGCACTGCCTCTTCAGGGACGAGAACAGGAGATGCTCCCCGGTGTGGCCCATCATTAAGTCGTAGCGCCTGTCCCAGTCCACGCTGCACCAGACCCTCTCGCCGACCTCCAGGCGGTTGCCGGGGACCCTGTGGATTATCTCGTCGCCCTTGTAGAAGACCTCGGTGACGCGGGACCCCTTGATCTCGCCGGTGTCGCAGACCTGGCCCCCGCCTCCGGGATAGAATGCGGTGCAGTCGAGGACAACCTCGTCCCTGTTGACCGATACTATGTGCGCCTCGAATTCCGACTGGTCCCCGTCGTTCCTGAAGATCTCGTCTGCCATATGACAACCGCTCCCCCATCTGACGGGGCAGTATAAGGTTATTTTCGGCTTGGGGCCGCCTTCTTCATGGAAATGTATTATCTACCATGCGGACGGTTATACCCCTTGGAGGCTAGCCAAATGGCGCTCGAAAGATACGATGAGCTGGACAAACGTATAATCGAACTTCTCTGCAGGTCCAGCCAGGGCTCCTACAGGCAGCTCGCCAAGGAGCTGGGCGTCCACCCCACCACCCTGATCCAGAGGGTCAAGAACCTGGAATCCCAGGGCATCATCAACGGATACAGGGCAAGCGTCGACTACGTCAAGATGGGCTTCGACTACATGGGCATGGTCAGCGTCTTCGCCGATGATCCGGAGGGGGTCCTGGAGAGCATCTCCTCCATCCCGGAGGTGGTCTCGGTCTTCGAAGTCACCGGCGACTGCGACCTCATGGTCTGGATCGCCTGCGTCGATAGGGACGAGTTCTCGGCCGCCGTGAAGAGGATAAACTCCCTGCCGGGGGTCGGGAGGACCAGCACATCGGTCATCCTCGGTATCGGGAAGGACCCGTTCGAGTACGTGCCCCCGATACTGCGAATCGCATCGGAATGAGAGGATCCCTTGGATTCCAACTTATTCGTTGGTTGAGTGGTTCAAAACCAACATTGTTCCCAACCATTTACATATAAATATTTTTATGAGTTCTCCATATTTTTAAGCTACTATATTTAAATGAAACAAAAATCTTATATAATATACTCCGAGCATCATATAGATACCATTATATATTGTAATAACGCCTATCTTTAGAGTAGGAAATACGAACGAACCAGTGCACACTGGTAAAGGAGGGATAATTTGCAGAAAACACTGATCGCGCTCTTCTCATTGTCGATCATACTTGCATCCACAGCGGTGATCCTCACCGCGGAGGATACCGATGGTGACGTCGCCAGTATCGATTTAATTGAGCGTGTTTACGATGAAAACGGGATCAGATACGATCTGTGCGAGCAAGCAGACAGTGCGACATACGGCCACCAATACATCGCCTTCGTCACTGGCGGAAGCAAAACTGACATCAATACCAACTGCAAGCTCACCGGCCCGATTATCGAGATCAAATCGAAGATCAAGGCAGATATCAAAGTAAGCGAAACCGAAACCGAGGAGATCGAATTCACCGTGGTCGGGATCCGCAACAACGCCTTCCAGGCCTCTTTGCACCCGGAGAGATATACGGAGAGCATCGAGAAAGTGATCATACCGGAGACCCTGGTCACGATCGGTGCCGGCCTGGAGTATATGATGGATACCACTGGCGCGTATTGCTTCTCCGGATGCCACGATATGCTCGAGCTGGTCGTCGAGGGGACGGAACCGAAATTGAAGAACATCGGACCCGGGGCCTTCAAGGATGCGGGGAAGACGAACGGCCTCATAATCGACCTGTCCCACTGCAAGAACCTTGATACTGTCAATTGGAATGCCTTCGAGAATGCGAATATCTCGCTCCTCGACCTGAGCCATGTGGGCAGTATCGGCAATAATGCATTCAGAGGGAGCACGATCCAATCCTTCATCATGCCGGTCGATGCCGGTGCAAGGATAGACCCGGGTGCCTTCAGGGATGCTGGCGACAACATCCTGGATATCTGGGACGTGGATGGGAACAAAATCGAGGACAACAAGAACCTGATAGGCAAGGCGCTCAAGTACGATAAGAACGACGGGGACAAGCTCAAGGAGGGTTTCGTCGCCACGTTCGACACCAAGGGCGGCAAGACCGTCCCCCGCGGCGTCTACTTCGTGGACGAGGCCCTCCCCATACCGGAGAAGGCCGGGCATATCTTCCTCAGATGGACCTATGTCGATTCCGGGGAAACGAAGGAGACGGACACGATGCTCGGGAAGCACACGGACTTCACCGTCGAGTGGCAGATCGGGGATATGGGCCTGGAGGTCCCCTACAACGGGGAGATACAGCGCCCGTACGGCAACGAGCACGACGATTACACCGTGACCGGGGATATCGAGAAGAAGGAAGTGGGCTCGTACAGGGTCAACATCACCCCCACCGGCGTCACGGTATGGTACGACACCCATACGCAGGAGACTAGGCAGTTCACCTGGAAGATCGTCCCGAAGGAGATAGACATCGAGGGCATCACCGCCGAGGACAAGGAATACGACGGCACCGCCGATGCCGAGATCGACATCTCCGGAGTGGATCTGGAATCCGCAGGGGTGATCGCCGACGAGCTGTCGCAGGTCGGCATAACCGTCACCGGCGCTTTCGAGGACAGGAACGCGGGGACGGACAAGACCGTAAACCTCACCGTCACCCTGACCGGCGAGTGCGCCAAGAACTACAAGCTATC
>CAMMYR010000087.1 GCA_946528255.1 uncultured Methanomicrobiales archaeon
CCCCTTTTTCCGTCTTCTTCTCATATAATCGAGCATAGCCAGCATATCCGAAAGGTATGGTTCCGGGCTCATCCTGGATGTAATCTCCAATAAACCCCTGGGGGGTATGTGTTATATAATCGGAAGACACATCCGACCCACAGGCAAGGTGCAATAATGGCAGGCAAGCTCTACGGAATAGGAGTCGGCCCCGGGGACCCCGGGCTCCTGACGATCAAGGCCAAGCAGATACTCGACGGATGCCAGGTCATAGGGTATCCGGTGAAGAAGGCCGGGGAAGGCAGCGTGGCCCTCGAGATCATAAAGCCCAACGTCGACCTCTCGGGCAAGGAGATAGCCGAGTTCCTGTTCAGCATGGATCCGGACGATTCCGTCAGGGAGAAGTGCAGGGCGGAGGCCATGAGCCGGATGTGCGATCTCCTGGACAAGGGGAAAGACATCGCCATGGTCACCCTCGGCGATGTCGGAGTCTACAGCACCTACATGTACATCAACGACCAGATCAAGGCCCGCGGGTACGAGACAGAGGTCGTCCCCGGCATACCTTCGTTCTGCCACGGTGCGGCGCTGGCCAACCTCCCGCTCATGATAGGCAACGAGGGTCTGGCCATCGTCCCTGTGGCGAAGGAGAACTCCGCCCTCCTGGCCGATGCCCTGGACAATTTCGACAACATCGTGGTCATGAAGGCGTTCAAGTCCATCGGCATGATAGCATCCATGCTGGAGGAGAGGAGCATCCCCCTCTCCTGCGCCACCGTCATCAGCAACGTGGGCATGGAGGGGGAATACGTCGGACCCATGGTCGTCGACCGCGATTACGGATATTTCACGACTGTACTGATCAAGAAAGAGGTGAAGAAAGAATGATATCGTTCATAGGTGCGGGCCCGGGCGACCCCGAGCTCCTGACCATCAAAGGAAAGAAGCTGATCGATTCGGCGGATGTGATCATCTACGCCGGATCCCTGGTTAACCCCGATGTCCTGTCGGGGCACAAGGACGGGGCGCAGATCTACAACAGCGCCTTGATGGACCTCGATGAGGTCATCGACGTGATGGAGAAGGCCGAGAGGGAGGGCAAGAAATGCGTCCGCGTGCACACCGGGGACCCCGCCATCTACGGGGCCCACAGGGAGCAGATGGACAGGCTCGACAAGCTCGGGATAACCTACGAGGTCATCCCCGGCGTCAGCTCCTTCCTGGGGACCGCCGCGGTCCTCAACAAGGAATACACCCTCCCCGGCAAGAGCCAGACCGTCATCCTCACCAGGATGGAGGGCAGGACACCCATGCCCCCGGGCGAGAAGCTGGAGGACCTGGCGAAGCACCAGGCTTCCATGGTGATCTTCCTGTCCGTAGGGTTCCTGGACGAGATGACCGAGAAGCTCAAAGCCGGAGGCTACCCCGAGACCACCCCCGTGGCGGTCGTCTACAAGGCTACATGGCCCGACCAGAAGATCGTCACCGGGACCATCGCGGACATAGCAGCGAAGGTCAAGGAAGCCGGGATAACCAAGACCGCCCTCACCGTCGTCGGGGACTTCCTGGGCGACGAGTTCGAGCTGTCCAAGCTGTACGACAAGCACTTCACGACGGAATTCCGCCAGGCCAAGGAGCGAGTACCATGGCAGGGAAGCTACACGTGGTGGGATTCGGACCCGGCGGCAAGGAGCACATGACCTTCAAGGCCGCCGAGACCATACAGAACGCCGATGTGGTCACCGGGTACACGACGTACGTGAACCTGATGAAGCCCATATTCCCCGACAAGGTGTACAAGGCCACGCCCATGATGGGCGAGGTCGAGCGCTGCAGGATGGCCATCGAGGATGCCATGGAGGGGAAGGACGTGGCCATGATCTCCAGCGGGGACTCCGGCATATACGGCATGGCCGGCATCATATACCAGCTGGCCGACGAGATGGGCGCGGACATCGAGATCGACACCGTCCCCGGAATGACCGCCGCATCCACGGCCGCCTCCGTCCTCGGAGCGCCGCTGATGCACGATCTGGCACTTATCAGCTTATCGGATTGGATGACCCCGATCGAGCTTATCATGAAGAGGGTGGACTGCGTGGGAATGGCGGACATGATCGTCTGCCTGTACAACCCCAAGAGCAAGTCCCGCCCCGATTACCTGAATGACGCTCGCCAGATCCTCCTGAAGCACCGTCCCGCCGAGACCCCCGTGGGTATCGTCAGGAACGCGGGCAGGGAGGACGAGTCGAAGCAGATCACCACCCTCGGTGATCTGGACAAAGCGGAAGTGGACATGTTCAGCATAGTCATCGTCGGCAATTCGCAGACGTACGTGTCCAAGGGCCGCATGATTACCCCCAGAGGATACAGATTCTGAGGTGAGAAGGGAATGGCTATACAGATAGTTAAACCGGACGAGATAGAGAAGAGGAGCATGGAGATCATCACATCGGAGCTCAACGGCCGCACCTGGCCGGAGCCCCAGTTCTCCATCGTCAAGAGATGCATCCACACATCGGCGGACTTCGATTACGCCGACAACCTGGTGTTCTCCGAGAATGCTGCGGAGCTCGGCGTGAAGGCGCTGAGGTCCGGGGCGCACATAGTCACGGACACCAAGATGGCCGCCGCGGGCATCAACAAGAAGAAGCTCGGCGAGTACGGCGGCGAGGTGCACTGCTTCATCAGCGACGACGATGTGGCCGCGGAGGCCAAGGAGCGCGGATGCACCAGGGCCACCATCTGCATGGAGAAGGGAGCGGAGATCGCCAAGCACCACCCCGTGATATTCGCCGTGGGCAACGCCCCCACTGCCCTCGTCAGGCTGGCGGAGCTCATCGACTCCGGAGAGCTGAAGCCCGCCCTGATCATCGGGGCCCCCGTGGGCTTCGTGAACGTGGTGGAGTCCAAGGAGATCATAATGGAGCACAAGGTGCCGTACATCGTCCCCAAGGGAAGGAAGGGCGGCTCCAATATCGCGGCGACCATCTGCAACGCGATGCTCTACTACAAGGGCCGATTCCGGCCCTCCCGGGCCCCATTCCGGGGTCCGGACAATCTTTTTTCATCGATCCTGCGGGAGCCAGCAACCCGGTTACATACCCTCAGTACCGCACTTCCGTTGTACGTACATGATTCGGTTTCCTTGCGATTGTTTTTCAAACAATGACGCGTTCATATTACTATGGCAAAAGAAACTATAACCATAGGTGTAGAGGAATTCGAATCCAAGATGACCGAGATGATAGAGTACTTCGCTCCTCAGATCGCGAAGATCATCGTCGATGCTTTCGTCGTCGAAGGCAAGGCCCTCAACGCCTCGAGGGACAATGACGGGGCGGTGTTCAGGATCGAGATCGAGGTCCCCGATTCCGAAGAGTGCAGCAGGTTCATAGACACGCAGCGAGAGAATGGGAATAAGGGGGCCAAGGCCCCCTTGTAAAAGCTTTAGGGATCGCATCGTGTGCGCGGCGTAGGCCGGTTTGTCTACCGGCTTGCCGCACACGATGCACTTCCCGGAGAACTTCTCCGGGTGGTACGGGGTTCCGAGGATCTTGAATCCGGTGGAATCCTCGAATTTGTGGCCGCATTCCTCGCATCCGCACCAGCCGAGCCTGAGGATCTTGTCCTCGGGCAGCGAATCCATGGAGTCGACCTCCTGTATGCGGGATGCCTGGACTTCGTTCGCTCTGGCGAGCATGTTCTCGGAGATGTCGTCGAGGAGCATGCCGATGCCATCGACCAGGGAGTCCACGGAGATGGTTCCCTTCTCGCCGGTGTCCCTCCTGGAGAACGAGACCACGCTGTTCTCTATGTCGCGGCCACCGATCTCCAGGCGCAGCGGGACCCCTTTGATCTCCCAGTCGAAGAACTTGCTGCCGGGGCGGTCGTCCCTGTCGTCCAGCTTGGTCCTGATGCCCGCCTTGGACAGCACGGATGCGATATCCTTGCAGGCCGCCATGACCATCTGCTCGTTATCCTTCTTAAGGATGGGGATGATGACCACCTGGAACGGGGCGATGCCCGGGGGCATGACCAGCCCCTGGTCGTCTCCGTGGACCCCGATGAGAGCGCCCACGAGCCTCTCGCTCATGCCGAAGGTGGTCTGGTGGACGTGCTTGTGCTCCCCGTTCTCGTCCTCGTAGGTGATGTCGTAGGGGATGGAGAAGTTGGTGCGGTAGTGGTGGATGGAACCCATCTGCAGGGTCCTGCCGTTGGGCATGGAGGTGTCGATGCCGACCGTGTAGTGAGCTCCCGGGAACTTGTCCCACTCGGTCCTGATGAGCAGGGTGTACGGCAGGCAGATCTTCTTGGCGATCCTCTCGAGGATCTGGATGTCCTCCTCTATCTGGCACTGCGCATCCTCCTCGGACACGTGGCAGGTGTGGGACTCGAAGAAGTGGATCTCCCTGACCCTGATGAAGGGTCTGGTCTGCTTGGTCTCGTACCTGAAGGTGTTGACGATCTGGTACGTCTTCAGGGGCAGGTCCTGGTGGGACCTTACCCAGAGGGAGAACATGGGGTACATGGCGGTCTCGGAGGTGGGCCTCA
>CAMMYR010000088.1 GCA_946528255.1 uncultured Methanomicrobiales archaeon
ATCGACGGATCGAGGGAGAGGACGAAGTCGATGTCCTCCCTGACCCGCTCGCTCGCATGGATTGCGAAGGGCCTCCGTGCCTCCCTGGCGGCGTCCGCCACGGATTCGATGTACGCATGATCCATATCCGATATGCTCGGCAGGCCTATGCCGTCGGCCACGGACAGGATATCCGCCATCTCCTCCGGGTCGAACTCCGGGGATACCGGGCGCCCGAGTATGACCGCCCTCGGGCAGGCGCTCCTGAGGAGGCGGCAGCCCTCGGCCCCGCCCTCCCTGAAATCCATGAAGGTGAGGGAGCCCGAAGCGCGGGAATCCCGTCCGAAGCGCTCCATCGAGCTCTTTATCTCCTCTGCGGGGGCCTCCCGCAGGTAGCGGTGCTTCAGGCCGTCCGGAGGGGCCACCAGGTCGGCCAGGCCGATGCCGGGGGGCACCTCCAGGCCGTAATCGGCGCAATGCGTGTGGCAATTGACCAGATCGGGGATGAGCACCGCCCTCATGGCGGGATCGGATACCGCACCTTGGCGGATCTCCGAGACGAGGCCGCCCTCCACGACCGCATAGCCCTCCTCCAGGCCGTCGGGGCCGAGGATGAATCCTCCGACCTCTCCGTCGGGCGGGAGCATGCTCGTCTGCTGAGGCATGCCGCAGAACCTCCGCGGGGCGCGATCGGGCCCAGTAGGGCTTCTTGCTGAACTTGTACGCCATCAGGACGGCGGTGGTCGCCTCACCCATGGCGGTGGTGATCTGCTTGAACTTCCCGGGATAGCTGATGGCGTCCCCGCATGCATAGATGCCGGGGCGGTTGGTGGACATGTCGAAATCCACCTTCAACAATCCCTCCTCGGTGATCTCCAGGCCCCAGCGCTTGAGGTCCTCCAGATCCGCGGATATCCCGATGTTGATGACCACCAGGTCCGTGGGCACCGTCAGCTCCTTGCCCTCCTGGCTCAGAGTGACCGACTCAACATGGTCGGTGCCGTTGATGGAAACCAGGTTCGCGTTCATGATCTTGTGGATGTTGCTCTTGTCCAGCTCCTTCAGCTGGATCTCGTCGGCGCGGAACTCCGCCCTGCGGTGGACGAGGGTCGTGTCCGTGACGGAATCGGCCACCAGGGCCATGTCTATGGCGCTGTTGCCGCCGCCGAACATGGTGATCTTCTTTCCGACGATGTCCTCCTTGCGGGGGAGGATGTAGGAAACCCCCTTCCCCTCGAACTCGTCCTCGCCGGGGCAGCCCATCTTCTTGGGCTTGAAGCTGCCCATCCCGATGGCCACGATCACGGACTTGGCCTTGTACTCGCCCTTGTTGGTCGTCACCACGAGCACGTCGTCGCCGTTGTTTATCTGGTCGGCCTTCTCGTATTCGTGGATCTCGCATCCGATGCTCTCGGCCTGGGCATAGAGCTTGTCCGAGAGCTTCCTGGCCTGGATGGTCTCGAATCCGGGGTAGTTGTGCACTCCCTTCTCAGGGTAGAGGCTGGTGAGCTGCCCTCCGACGCGTCCGGACTCCAGTATGAGGGTCTTCATCATCTTGGTCCTTGCATAAATCCCGGCTGTGAGACCCGCAGGTCCCGCACCGATAATGACGACGTCGTAGCACATTGGGACGGGGATAAATTAGCCATATAAAAAGTTGCCATAGGGAAACGGGCGTTTTCCATCGCAAAAGGCAACGGTTAGCATCGAAAAACGGAATATTACTACGGAAATCGTAGAAATCGGAATGTTTTACGTAGGAATCGGGTTTGGATGAGGGGCCCTCCGCCCCGGGATCCGGAGCGGGGGCCGATGCCCGGCTCGCATTATCGCCGCGAAGAACGCGAAGAAGAGGGCGATGCTCAGCACTGCGGAAACGCATGTGCCTATGAGGCTCCACACCAGGGCGTGGGTGGTGGGGTTCTTGGTGTAGGGGCCGTCATTGCCGTTGTACACAAGCACGGCTATGAGCACGCCGATGACGCTCAGCAGAAGGCCCAGGATGAAAGGTATCAGGGTATCGGGCTCCTTCGGTGCCGTCCCCGTGCCCGGGGAATACTGGCTATCGGCCACCGTGCCGACCTTCGCTCCGCATTTGGGGCAGTAGGCGTCGTCGGCCGACAGCTCCTTGCCGCAGGTTTGACAGTACATGCCCTTCCCATACCCATTATCGATATTTGGCGTTTATCTCGGTGCCAGCACGGATCGCGCCGCGTTACGGCCCAACGATGCGGTTTATATCCCCGTTAGCCGATTACATCATAGAGGCAGGCACATGGACAAGCCGGAGATCTACACCGAGAAGCTCATGAACATGATCATGGACGCCATAGACGAGTTCATCATCATCCACGATTCGGAGCACACAATCATCTGGCTCAACAGGGCCGCGGAGAAGGCCTTCGGCGTCAAGGCGGACAACGTGATCGGGTGCAAGTGCTATTCCCTCTTCGACCACAACATACCCTGCAGCGACTGCACGGTGAACGACTACCGCGTCGGCAGGCCCACCAGCGCCCTCCGCCGCACCATCCCCAAGACAGGAGTGGAGTGCGACTGCGTTACCATCCCCTACTACGAGGAGGGGAAGCTGAAGCTGGTGGTACAGAAGCTGTCCCCCGTGAGGCCGATAGTCCCGCAATGATTTTATAAGCTGGATTGGGTGCGCGGTATCATGATAGACCTCATTCAGGACTACCTCGGGCTCATCGTCTGCGGCGCCGCGTTCTTCATCATCATGGCGATCTTCAACAAGAAGGCCCCCAAGGAACTGTGAACCCATGGCATCCATGCCGGAGCCGGTCGTCAGGATGCTGAAGCATCCCGACACTAACAAGGTGATGGCCACCATCGGCGAGGACGGCAGGCCCCACGTCATCGTGTGCGGAAGCCTGTGCGTCGTCGATGACGACACCATCGTGGTGGGCGATGCCCTCATGAGCAGGACTCGCGAGAACCTCGACAGGAACCCCGAGGTGGAGTTCCTCGTCTGGCTCCGCAAGGACGGTTATTCGATCAAAGCCAAATTCACCGGGCGTCAGGATTCCGGCCCCGTATACGACGACATGGTCAAGAACCTGGACAAGATCAACCTCTGGCCCAGTTCCATCTGCCTGTTCTCCGTGGAGGAGATCTGGGACGAGAGCGCCAGCCCCACTGCGGGCGACAGAGTGGTCCGATGGATCTGGGCGGATGGAGGACCGCTTCCCGCCTCGTCATGCTCGTAGGGGCGGCCGTCGGGATACTCGGGATAATCTCCTTCGTCAGATTCTCGGAGATAGCAGGCATACTGCTGATCATATCCGCTGTGGTGATCGTCGTCATCGCCGCATCGATATCGGGATTCCTGTCCACATACGATTTCCATGAATCCGTGGAGCTGGCGGCCAGGAAGAACAGCCGCAAGAAGGAATGAGTTTTGTAAGAGGTTTCGAGGTCGTCGGGATTCGGAATCTGCTCCTGTCCCTCTCCTCGGGCTTGTGCTTCCTGAAGCAGTCCCTGCAGTAGACGGGCCTGCCCTGAGTGGGCTTGAATGGAACCTCGCACTCGTTGCCGCAGTCCGAGCAAGTAGCTTTGAAGAATTCCCTGGGTGCGTCCCTGTCCCTGTTGTCCCTGTAGCCGCCGTACATGTTAACCGTTTCCTTAACCCCTAGGGGTCGAGCCGATATCATCGTTCAACTATATAGGCAAGAGTCCGGAAAAGCTCATTTCGGGGCGAGATGCTCCAAGCAGAGAGAATGGATGATTCCTAGGGCCGTTGAAGGGGTTTTCCCCCTGCCCGGGGGCAGGGGGTTTGTTGGTTAGGTCTGCGCATCACTTGTAACGGTAGATGGCATAGGAGGCAACCAGCAGCACTGCCACGGCCGCCACGGCCGCGATGATGATCAGGCTGTTGTCCCCACCGCCCTCGAAGTCCTCGCTAGGCTCGGGTATGGGCGAGGGCTCGGGTTCCACGGCCTCGGTCCAGTGGGCCGTCAGGGTCACGCTCTTCGTGAACATGTGGTTCGGAGCGAGCGGGGACCCGTCGAGGTACCATCCGTGGAAGTCCATGCCGTCGTACTTTGGCATGGGCAGGTTGACGGAGCTGAGGGTCTTCCCGAAGTCGACGGACATCAGGGACTGGGAGACCTCTCCGCCGTTGGCATCCAGGGTTATGGTGATCCTGTATGCCGACGGGCCGCCGGAGGGGGTCGGGTCGTAATCGTCGCCCCCGGGCTCGGGGACATAATCCGACTCGCCGTAGATGATGAACTCGCATGGGCCGTCCACATTGTTCACCAGGTATGTGATGTCGGATTCGTCATGGATCTGCTGTACGCCGTTCTGCTGGACCACGATCCTGTCGTAGCCCGTGGTGAGGAAGAGCGTGAAGCTGCTGCCCTTGGGCACCAGAATATCGGAGCCATCCCAGTCCAGCTCGTTCTCCGCGTCGATCTGATAGGTGGCGCTGACGTCGGTGAGATCTCCTGTGAACACATATGCGTATATCTCATCCCCGAAGATGGCGTAGAATTCCAGATTATCCTTCGTGTCGATATCCGCGAGATTCA
>CAMMYR010000089.1 GCA_946528255.1 uncultured Methanomicrobiales archaeon
TCTCTTCCAGCTCGACTATCTCGATTTGCATGGTGAGTCCTCCTCAGACCCTGCGTCCTCTGCGTCCGCCCTTCTTCTTGGTACCGTCGTGCGGTATGGGAGTGACGTCCTCGATGCGGCCGATCTTCAGTCCGGCCCTGGTGAGGGCACGGATGGCGGCCTGGGCACCGGGACCGGGCGAGGCGGACTTGTTGCCGCCGGGCGCCCTGACCCTGACGTGGATACCGACGAAGTCCTTCTCCTTGGCGACTTCGGCGACCTTCTCGGCGGCCTTCTGGGCGGCGTAGGGCGAGGACTCGTCCTTGGCCTGCTTGACGACCATTCCGCCGGTGGCCTTGGTGATGGTCTCGGCGCCGGTGATGTCGGTCAGGGTGATCATGACGTTGTTGTAGCTTGCGTAGATGTTGGCTATGCCCCATTTCGCTGTCATCAGTTCTCACCGTCCTCGATTGTGATTCCTGCCTCGTCGGCGTCCGCCTTGGCGGCTGCCGCATCGGCCTCGGCGGCCTCGGCCTCGGCCTTGGCCTTCATGGCGGCGTTGGCGGCCGCCTGCTCGGCGGAGATCCTCATGGGGTGCATCTCGTCGGTGAAGGGGGATGCGGGGTTGTACTCGATGGAGGATTCCTCGAGCCTGGTGACTATGTATCCGGGAACGGTCACCCTGTGGCCGTTCATGAAGATGTGGCCGTGGGTGATCATCTGCCTCGCCTGCTTGATGGTGTTGGCGAGTCCCTTCTCGTAGACGATCGTCTGGAGGCGCCTGGAGAGGACGTCCTCCTCCTTGAGGGTCAGGATGTCGTTCAGGGTGGCGTCGGATGTGAGGTATCCGAGGCGGCCGCACTTGTTGATCAGGGCGTCTGCCTCGATCTTGGCCTGCGCATCGCCGGTCCTCAGGCGGGCCTGCAGGTCCCTGGACTGCTTCCTCAGGTTCCTGAGGACGGTCTGGGCCTTCCAGACCTCGGTCTTGTTCTTGAGTCCGAAGGCGCGGACGATCTCGACCTCCGCCTTGATCCTCTCTCCCTGCCAGGGGTGGCTGGGGGTGTCGTATGTCTTCCTTGAAAACTTAGGGTCTCCCATTCATACCACCTCAGTTGGTCTTCCTCTGGACTCCCATGGTGAGTCCGTGCCTGCCGTTGGAGCGGGTCCTCTGTCCCCTTACCTTGTGGCGTCCCTCGTGCCTGATACCGCGGTAGCAGCGGATCATCTTCATCCTGTTGATGTCCTCCTTCTGGAGGATGTCCAGGTCGTTTCCGAAGAGGTGCATGTCGGCACCGGTCTCGTAGTCGTTCTGCCTGTTGATGGCCCAGTTGGGGGCGTACTCGACGTAGGACTTGACGAGAGCCTCGAGCTCCTTGACCTTCTCGTCGGAGAGGGAACCGATCTTGACGGTGGGGTCGATCTCCGCCTTCTTGACGACGATCTGGGCGACCCTCTTTCCGACTCCCTTGATGCTCTGCAGTCCGATGACTGTCCTCTTCTGTCCGTCGATATCGGAGTTGACGATACGAACTATGTAGTTGAAGTTCTCGTCCTCCTGCTGGACTTCTTTCTTTCCTTTTGCCATTTTATTGACCTCCGTAAATGGTAACCCCGTAGGGCGTTACGCCAAGCACCAGGCGAGGTGCTCTCAGTTTTCGCCCCCGTATAGAGAGCGGGTCCTGAGTTTACGTGAGGCGCACGATGGCGTTTTCCTATATAATACGCGCGTGAAGATAATAGGTGCCGGAGACCGGATTCGAACCGGCGAACTCCTACGAGAAAGGATCTTGAGTCCTTCGCCTTTGACCAGACTTGGCAACTCCGGCAGTTGGGGTGCCATCGGAGGATGGCATTAAAGGTTTACGGGAGGGTGGTGACCTCTCCCTTCTTGGAATCGATGTAGAAGGTGTACTCGTGCTGCGAGACGATGCCCCCCTCGACCTCCTCCAACATGGCGTAGGAGGACAATACGCCGTGGCGCATCAGGAACCTGACGTGCTTCTCCGCATCGGGGAAATCGCAGCTCCTGGCACAGAAGGGGAAGGTCTTGAATTCCTCCTTCACGTAATCGAGGAACTCCTGGGCCTTGGGATCGGCCAGGGGCCTGTCCCTCATGTACCTGACGATGTTGCCGGGCTTGGTGTCCCTGATCTCCCCCGCGCCGTTGGTGGCGAAGGGCTCCACGGCGATGACCATGCCCGCCTTGATGCGGGTCTTGTCGTTGTTGTCGAAGCTGGGGACTGAGAGCCCCGCGTGGAGGTTGTAAGGCTCGATCTGGTGCCCGCAGAGGTTGACTATGGGCACGAACCCGTCGCGCTTCATGCTCATCTCCACGGCCCTGCCGATCTCGCACAGCTCCACCCCGTCGGAGATGAACTCCGCCACGGTGTTCCTGGCGCGCTTGGAGGCCTCTATCAGCTCGCGGTAGGTGTTGGTGCCTACCTCGACCGTCCCCGCGGTATCGCCGACGTATCCGTCGAGATGGGCTCCGCAGTCGATCTTCACCACATCGCCGATCTCGAAGACCGACTTGTCAGTGCAGCTGGGGGTGTAATGCGCGGCGATCTGGTTCTTGCTGATGTTGCAGGGGAAGGCCAGGCCGCAACCGTGCTCCCTGATGTATCCCTCCACCTCCTGCGCCACGTCGTAGAGCTTGACCCCTTCCTTGACCATGGACATTCCGAGCTCGCGGGCTGCTCCTGCGACCCTGCCGGCCTTGCGGAGCTTCTCCAGCTGCTCGTCGGTCAGCATCTCAGGACCTCCATGATCTTCTCGACGGGGATGGCTCCCTGGCGGACGATCTCGATCTCCTTGTCCATTAGCCAAACGATGGTGGAGGGCTTGCCGAGCGTGCACGGGCCGGCGTCGATGTAGGTGTCGACCACATCCCCCATGTCGTTGATGGCATCGTCCACCGTGACGGCGTCGGGATGTGAGTGCAGGTTCGCGGAAGTGGCGATTATGGGCCCGGTGCGCTTGACCAGCTCCAGGGCGAAGCGGTTGTCCGGGATGCGTATTCCGACCTTCTGGGACGAGGATGTGACGATGTCCGGGACCTCGGGCTGCTTCTTGATGATGATCGTGAGGGGACCGGGCAGGAACGCCTTCACGAGCTTGTCGGCGTTCTCGTTGAGTACGGCGACCTTCTCCAGCATCGCCCTGTCGGATACGGCCACGGAGAGGGGCATATCGAACGGGCGTTTCTTGGCCAAATAGAGGTTCTTGACGGCGGCCTCGTTGTAGATGTCGGCCCCGATACCGTACACGGTCTCGGTGGGGTAGACGATGAGCTTACCCGCTGCCAGATCCTCCGCGGCCGTGGCGACCGCATCTTGGCACTTCATGTCGAACTCCTTGGAGTAATCGCACTTTATGATCTTCATATATCCACTGTCCTCAGCGCCCTGCTGACATAGTCGCTTCCGTATTCCTCGGATGCACTACCATGACCAGGATACAGACCGATTATGTCAAGTTTACTGATGCGACGGATGGATTCGGCGAGCTCGGAGAAGGAGCCGCCGGGCAGATCTGTCCTGCCGATGCCGGGTGCGAATATGGTGTCCCCGGAGAAGAGGATCTTGTTTTCGAGGTCGTAGAGGCATATGCTCCCGGCGGTGTGGCCGGGGGTGCAGATGACCTGCAGCATGTGCTCCCCGTTGTCGATGATATCCCCCTCGTGCAGATCCTCCACCTCCAGCGGCTCCATGACATAGGAGAACATGGGGCTCACGAGGATGTCCTGCTCCCCATTGCGGAGGGCGTTGGCATCCAGGTGGCCGGCGTAGCACGGACAGCCGTATTCGGCTATCAGGCGGGCTGCTCCGCCGGAATGGTCGTAATGGCAGTGGGTGAGGATTATGCGGTCGATGCTGCACGAGCCGATGAAGGACCTTATGGAATTTAGCATGCGATCCGCATCCATGCCGGTTCCCGTATCGATCAGTATGGTCTCCCTGCCAGTGAGGAGGTAGACGTTGGAATCGAACGGAACCCCGGTGTCGATGCAATGCACTGCCATACTAATTCCATAGTAGTATGATATAAAATATTGCCGTTCAATCAATCGGAGAATGAGTAGGAAAAAGCCTGCTAATCAGTATAATTGTAGGAAAATGATATGATTTCGGGGATGAGCGGAGGATAGCCGGAGCTATGCCGATCAGGGATTGGAAAAGGAAGTCGTTTCGAGGATGAGTAATTTTCATACGGAACCTGTTTAACTGCTAGATCACACTCCAGCGACGTCAAAAGAACTTTAGTAAGCCAGGACTGAACATCTCGGCGAACCTCGATGCTTACATCCGGCTTCTATCAAACCCGTCATTTACGGGCGTTCCATGGGTACCTCTTTTTCAAGATGGCTTCGAGCTTAGATGCCTTCAGCTCTTATCCACTACCGCGTGGCTACTCAGCGTGCCTTGTCAGACAACTGATAAACTAGAGGCGACGAACCCCTGTTCCTCTCGTACTAAAGGGTCCTTCTCGTCAGGTACCTACACCTCCATCAAAAAGCAACAAAACTGTCTCGCGACGTTTTAAACCCAGC
>CAMMYR010000090.1 GCA_946528255.1 uncultured Methanomicrobiales archaeon
AACCATCTCGGCGGGGTCCTCGTCGCCGGTCTTGATCACGAACTGGGTGTTCCCGTTCGATCCGAACAGGGGGTCGTTGTTGTTGGGCATTCCGGCGTCCACTCCGTAGGTGACGTTGGGGACGATGACCAGGAAGGCCACGATGATAACGGATGCGAAGGGAAGGGGCTTGATGAGCTTCTTGAAGAACCCGGGGAACCCGGCGCCCTTCATTCCGGCCCACCAGTCCTTCAGGTTGGCGGCGGAGATCAGCTTGACGAGAGCGGCTCCGGAGCCGACTCCGAACACGACGGCGACGGCCGCGGCGTTGGCGTTGGTGGTCCAGACGGTGAAGAACAAGACGAACAGCCAGACGACCTTGAAGATCTGGATGGCGGAGCGGTCCTTCCTCGCGAGGATGTAGAGCTCGTAGATGCCCAGGCATATGGGGAGCCACATGGTCAGCCATCCGTAGTAGGAGGAGACGTTGGACATCGAGACGCGGTTGTTGATCAGCCCGCCGATGAGGTCGCTGGCGTAGATGCTGGTTCCTCCGAAGACGAACTCCCCGATCTCGGGGAGGGCGTAGACGAGGATCGCGAAGAGCGCGATGGCGGCGATGGCGAGCCCGGGGACGACGACGATCCAGGGCTTCCTCTGCAGGGCCATGAAGACGGCTCCGAAGACGATGGCCAGGATCGCGATGCACAGGGGCGAGGAGGCGTACTCGTTGAAGAGGTCCGCGGGGATGTAGTAGGCCGCGGCGATTACGACTCCGATGAGCATGATGACGGAGTATGCTATGAGAACGTCGGTGAGGCTCTTACCGTTGAAGCGGTTGATGAACAGCTGGATGAACATCGCCGCAATGGGGATGGCCAGCAGTACGAGGAACCCGGTCCAGGAGAGCGCGGCGAGTCCGAAGAAGACGCCGGCGAGGATCGCGGAAACGAGGTAAGGCTTCGAGCCGTTCTCGGCTGCATCGATTCCCTTGACCGCTTTGATCATGAAGAGCGACATGAATGCGACCATGAACGCCGCCAGGGCGTACTCGGTCCCGTTGGAGAACACCGATGTGGAGATGGGGAGCGCCAGGAACGCGAAGATGAGAGCCGAGACGACTCCGATCCTCCTGTCGTAGAGCTCCTTGCCCACGAGGTATACGGGTATGCATGTCAGCGCACCGATGATGGGGGTGATGACGGCGAGGCCGGCAGATGCGGCCTCCACGTTGCTCATTCCCATAGCGGACAGGATGAACGCGGGGATCGCTCCGAGGAAATCGAGGAGCGGCGCGTATACGTTGACTCCGCCGTACGGATAGTTGACGGCGCTGTCGGTCAGTGCGAAGGACCCGTCGAGGATGTTCTCAATCATATGCAGGTGATATTCCGCCGAGGCTCCGCCGGAGAGGGCGAAGTTACCGTCGGCGGAGATTCCGTAGGCGAACACCGTCCTCAGGAGGAAGGCGACGACCAGGATCACCGCGAGCGAGAGCATGCACCAGTGGCTTCTGAGGAAGCCGCCGTCGCTCTCGCGACTGTCCCCCTTAGCGGGGGCGGTAGATTCTTTTCTGAATTTGCGCATTCTATAGTCTCCGTCTGTAGAATGGGTTGTGATAAGACAATTGGTATAAAACCGTATGGGATTTTTATTTTAGTAATAAACGCGCGCGAGACCGTCTGGGACTCGCAGCGCGGTGCGGATATCGTCCGCGAAGGCCTCCGCGGCCCTCCTCGGGTCGTCGGAACCGTAGATCGCCCTGCCGACGATGGCATAGGTCGCCCCGGCCCTTATGGCGTCGGCGGCGCTCCCGCCCTGGGCTCCGACCCCCGGAGAGAGGATCTTCCTGTCCCCGACGACAGCGCGGATGGCGGCTATCCTGTCGGGGCGGGTGGCCGGTGCGATGAACCCGCTGGCACCGCATTCGACGCCCAGCTTCGCCATCTCCTCGGCGTGCTGGGCGGTGAACAGCTTGGCCCCGGGGTGGCTCATCTCGGTGACGGCGTAGATCTCCGCATCGCCGGCGGCCTCGACGGCGGCCCTGAGGGAATCGTCCCCGGTGAATGCGTGGACGATGACGGCGGATGCGCCCCTGGCGACCGAGTTCTCGACGATCAGCCTGACGGTGTTGGGGATGTCCGCCACCTTGAAGTCGCAGATGACATCGGAGTGCTCGGCGAGCCTGGTTATCATCTCGGGGCCCGCGGACAGCACGAGGGGCCAGTTTATCTTCACCGCATCGACGATATCCCCGACCGATCTGGCTATATCCATGGCCTTCACGGGGTCCGTCTCATCCAGTGCCAGCACGAGCCTGCTGTCCATCTTCATGCCGTCCAAATCCTTCACTATGGTTATTAACCCATCGCACGATTGCGGGGGCATGATCCACAAGATCCCGTGCGGTTCCGCATGCAGCGGCAGGCTGGCAGAGGGCTGCGAGCATTGCCTGGAGGGGGCCAAGATGGTGCTCTTCGTCACCGGCATCTGCCAGTGCGGATGCGATTACTGCCCCGTATCCCAGGAGCGCATGGGCCTGGACGTCATCTATGCCAACGAGGGCAGGGTGACCCGGGACGAGGAGATCATAGCCGAGGCCGAGGCCATGGACGCCACCGGCACCGGGATAACCGGAGGGGACCCCCTGGAGAACATGGAGCGCACTGTCCACATGATCAGGCTCCTGAAGGAGAAGTTCGGGGCATCCCATCATATACATCTGTATACGGCCACCATCGATCCCGAGAAGGCCCGCATCCTGGCGGAGGCCGGTCTGGACGAGATCCGCTTCCACCCCCACCAGTCCCTCTGGACCCATATGCAGGACACCGCCCTGGCGGAGATCGCATCCGGCATCGGGATAAGCGTGGGCATAGAGGTCCCCGCCCTGCCGGGGATGGAGGACGAGCTGATCCAGCTCATCGAATACGCCTCATCCGTTGGCGTCGGGTTCGTCAACCTGAACGAGCTGGAGTTCTCCGAGAGCAACTGGTCCATGATGGAGAAGCACGGGTACGAGGTCAAGGACGAGATCTCGTCCGCCGTCAAGGGCTCCGAGGAGACCGCCATGAGGGTCCTGAAGAAATGCAGGAAGCACAACGTCCACTTCTGCTCCTCATCCTTCAAGGACGGGGTCCAGCTGAGGAAGCGCCTGATCCGCAGGGCGATGAACACCAGCCAGGACTACCAGGGGATAACCGACGACGGGACCCTGCTGAGGGGGTACCTCTACGCAGAGGATCCCGATAAGGCCAAATCCGAGCTCCTGGACCTGGGCGTGCCCGAGGATATGATGGCTGTTCTGGACGGGAAGCTGGAGGTCGCGCCCTGGATCCTCGAGGACATCGCCCCCGGGTTGAAGTACAGATGCTACATCTCGGAGCAGTACCCGACGGCCGACGGTTTGGAGATCGAGAGGACCCCTCTCAATTAATAGCCAGATCGTAGAAAATAAGTGGTTTGGTAAGTGGTTTATCAATCCCCTGACGCGGGATCGGCTCTGGCCCAGGGGGTCAGTCCACGCTTATGCTCTGGATCTCGTGATGCCTGTTCACGATGTCCCTGGCTATGCGCAGGTTCTTTCCGGCCTTGCCGATCGCGCGCCCCTTGAGCTTGGGGTCAACGGTTACGGTAGCATGTGTTATGTTTCCGCGCTGCTCGATAACGACCTTCTGAGGCCCGTAGATGTGGAAGACGTTCATGACGAACTGCTCCGGGTCGTCGGAGTACTCCACGACCTGGATGTTCTTCCCCGTCTTGTCCTTCAGCTTGATGACATGCTCTCCCTTCTTGCCCACGGCGATGTTGCCCTGGCCCTTCTCGACCACGAAGACGAGCTTGTCCTCGGTCTCCATGCAGTCGATGGCGTTGGCTTTGGTGATCTGCTCGAAGAGCGAGATGTACCTGAGCGTGTCCTCGGTGAGTACGATATCAGCGGACATATTCCTCACAGCGTTAAGATGTTGGAGCTACCTTTGTCGATAATCGCAAGGGCAGACACGCTGAAGGGCTTTCCGCAAAGAGCACCGAGCTCCATGTTGTTGCCCTCGAAGATGTGGACCTTGACGTCCTTGCAGCCCATCAGCTCCTCGCTGGGGCAGTTCCTGGAGAGGACGATCATCTGCGCCTTCTTGTCCGCTACTGCTTTAGTCGTCTGCTGCAGGCCGAACTCGACCTTTCCGGTCGAGATGGCGGCCTTCAATGCCCTGCCTATGTCGATTTTCTCATCGCTCATTCTTTATCCCCCTTCTTGGGTGTGTAAATAAGGTTTACCGCACCGGTACCTAGGGTGACCGGCTGCCCCACGATGATGTTCTCGGTGACTCCCTCAAGGTGGTCCACCTCTCCCACCATCGCCGCGTGCAGCAGATGGGCTGCGGTTATCTCGAAGGCCGCCCTGGCCAGGACCGAGGATTTCTTCCCCGATACTCCGTGCCTTCCGATGGCCTTGACGTCACCGTCGTTGGTCATCAGATCCGCGAC
>CAMMYR010000091.1 GCA_946528255.1 uncultured Methanomicrobiales archaeon
CGAGGGCACCGCCGTGGAGTCCAACCCCACCGGCGAGATCGAGGTCCTCATCACCCACGCCGAGCTCCTCTCCAAGGCCAAGACCCCGCCCTTCGAGATCGGCGACCAGAAGGAGGGCGTGCTCCCCGACGAGGACACCCGTATGAAGTACCGTTACCTCGACCTCCGCCGCACCGAGATGATCAGGACCATGGAGTTCCGCTCCAAGCTCGTCCACCTCGCCCGCGTCTACCTGGAGAGCCAGGGATTCCTGGAGATCGAGACCCCCATGCTCGGACGCTCCACCCCCGAGGGCGCCCGCGACTACATCATCCCCTCCCGTGTCCACCCGGGGACCTTCTACGCCCTGCCCCAGTCCCCCCAGCAGTTCAAGCAGATGCTGATGATGGGCGGTATGGACCGCTACTACCAGGTCGCCAGGTGCTTCCGCGACGAGGATTCGCGCAAGGACAGGCAGCCCGAGTTCACCCAGCTCGACATGGAGATGTCCTTCGTCGACTCCAAGGACATCCAGGATATGATCGAGGGCATGGTCTGCTACATCTGGAAGGGCCTCTACGGCACCGACCTCCAGGCCCCCTTCCCCCACATCGGGTACAGGGATGCCATGGAGAGGTTCGGATCCGACAAGCCCGACATGAGGTACGGTCTCGAATTCGTGAAGCTGACGGAGGTCGTCAAGGACGCCCCGTACAAGATCTTCCAGAACATCCTCTCCCAGGGCGGCATCGTGGCCGGAATCAACCTCAAGGCGGACATCGCCGGGGAGAAGATCGGCAGGAACGATGTGGACAGGTACATCGCATACGCCAAGAAGGTCGGCCTCGGCGGACTCACCTGGATGAGGTGCACCGACGGAAAGCTCGAGAGCAACATCGTGAAGTACTTCACGCCCGAGATACTCGACAACATCAAATCCACCATGGGCGCCGAGGAGGGCGACCTGCTGTTCATCGTCGCAGGACCCTGGAAGGCCACCTACGAGAGCGCCGGGTTCCTCAGGAAGAAGATCGCCGAGGACCTGGACATCATCCCGGTGGACCAGGACCAGTTCTTCTGGATGGACCAGTGCCCCATGTACGAGGTCGATCCCGTTTCCGGCAAGTGCGACGCGTTCCACCACCCGTTCGTGCTGCCCCAGGGGGACCCCTCGGATTCCAACGTCGGCGGCGCCTGCTTCGACCTGTGCCTGAACGGCTACGAGCTAGGTTCCGGTTCCCTGCGTATCCACAACGTGGACATGCAGAGGGAGGTGTTCCACAAGCTCGGCCTGGACGACGAGAGGATCGAGAGGAACTTCGGATACTTCGTGCAGATGCTGTCCTACGGAGCCCCTCCCCACGGAGGTATCGCCATCGGAGTGGACAGGCTGTGCGCCATACTCCTGCGCAAGGATTCGATCAGGGACGTCATCGCCTTCCCCAAGAACAAGAGGGCCATGTCCCCGCTGGACGGCTCCCCGTCCAAGATCGACGACGACAAGCTCGAGGAGCTCCAGATCATCTCCCTGGCGGGGGACCTGGACATCGGCGAGTTCGACGAGTCCGAGATCGAGTGAAACTAAAAGCGGGGCATCGCCCCGCATTATTTTTTATCAAAACGAAAGCCGGGATCGCGCCGCTTTCGATTCCAGTATCCTCTTGGCGGTCTCGACGACCTCCGAGGAGGAGTACTTGCCGCCGGTCTGCCTCATGACGGAACCGATGACCTTGTTAATGGCCTTCTCGTTCTTCCGGTAATCGGCGACCACTCCGGGGTTCTCGGATATGAACTGCTCTATGAGGGCCTCCAGATCGGCGGAGCCCGCCGCGGCGGCTTCCGCATCCTCGCCGGTCATGCGGCATTTGATCTCCATTCCGCACTCGGTGTCGGTGATGGCGCCGGAGGCGAATCTCTTGATTATGGCGATTATGTCCGCGGACGCATCGTCCCCGTCCTGCAGGGACTTCCAGTGTGCACTGACGGGTCCAGCGACCCATTTCACGGCGTTCTGCACGTCCGTCTCAGCGGCCACCTTCTCGAAGAGCTCCGCCAGGCTGACGGATGTCGCCACGAGCTGCTTGGCCATCTTCTGCTCTATGCCGTATGCGGAAACGAGCCTGGCGACCATCTGCTGGGGGCTCTCCCTTATCTTGATGGCATCGGCCATCGCCTTGATGTGGTAGATACCGAGATCGGGCTCGTCGATGTATCCGTAATCGGCCTCGAACTCCTTCTTCCTGACCGAGATGGTCACTCCGCGCTCCTCGTCGAAGCGCCTGGTCTCCCTCTCGATCTTCCCCCCGGCCTTGAGGATCTTGGACTGCCTGACGTACTCGAAGGTCAGCGCCCTCTCCACGTTCTTCAGTCCGGTGACGTTCTTGACCTCGCACCTCTCCTTCCCGACCGAGATGTTGCAGTCGCAGCGGATGCTCCTCTCGCCGTCCCCGGGCAGGTCGATGACGTGCCTGATATCGGCGATGAGCTGGCCCAGGAACTCCCTGGCCTCCGCGGGGGTGGAGAGATCGGGCTCGGTGACTATCTCCGCAAGGGGTATCCCGGACCTGTTGTAGTCGACCAGCGACGACAGGTCCCCGACCCTCTTGGTCTTGCCGGGATCCTCCTCCACATGGATCCTAGTGATCCTGATGGGCTTCTTCCCGTTGAGCATGTAGACGCCGCCCTCCCCTATGGGGTTGTCGTACTGGGTGATCTGGACGCTCTTGGACATGTCCGGGTAGAAGTAGGTCTTCCTGGAGAACCAGGCGGTGTCGGCGACCTTGCAGCCGAGCATCTTCGCCAGCATGATGCCGTACTCCAGGACCTTCCTGTTGAGGACCGGTCTCGAACCGGGCATCCCCAGGCATGTGGGGCAGACGTGGGTGTTGGGTGCTTCCGCATCTGTGGTGGGGCAGGAGCAGAACATCTTGCTCCTGGTGGGGAGCTGGACGTGTATCTCCAATCCTATCTTCACGCTACCACCTCCGGCCTCTTGAGGTCGAACTCCTCCTGCCATCTCTCCGCTATATCGAAGAGCACGCCCTCGTTCCAGTGGGCGGCCACGAACTGCATGCCCACTGGCATGCCGTTGGGGTCGTATCCGCAGGGCAGGGACATGTGCGGGGTGCCTGCAAGGTTCGCCGGCACGGTGAGGTAATCCGCCTTGTATGAATCCAGGGCCGACATCTTGGAGATCTCGTCGAACCTGGGGGCGGTGAAGGGCATGGTCGGGGCCAGCACCGCATCGTGGTCCGCCAGGACCCTCTTGTAATCGTTTATGACCACGTTCCTGACCTGCCTGGCCTTGGCGTAGTACCTGTCGCTGTACCCTGCCATGCGGGTGAACGTACCGAGGAGTATCCTCCTCTTGGCCTCGTCCCCGAAGTACTGGGAGCGAATGCTGCTGAAGTAATCGTCGAATTTCAGGGAGAGGTCCCCGTCCTGCCTGCCGTACCTCATGCCGACGTACCTGGCGAGGTTGGTGGATGCTTCGGATGTCGCCAGGACGTAGTAAGCGGGCATGGCGTACTTCAGGGAGGGCATGTCCACGTAATCCACCTGGACACCCATCCTCTCCAGCTCCTGCGCGAATGATTTGAATGAAGACTCCACGTCCTTGGATAGGCCCTCTATGCCCTCCTTGGGCACCGCGACGGACTCGAGCTTGGATTTGCCCCAGCCCTCGGGCTGCATGCACGAGGTGGGATCCTTGGGATCCTTCCCCCTGATGATGTCCATGTACTTCCTCAGGTCGCGGGCGTCGGATGACAGCACGCCGATCTTGTCCAGTGAGTTCCCGTAATCGATCAGCCCGTATCTCGAGACCCTTCCGTACGTGGGCGCTATGCCGTAGACCCCGCAGAACGATGCGGGGCAGCAGATTGATCCTCCGGTGGACACTCCCAGCGAAACATGCCCCTCGAAGGCGGATGCGGCGCATGCCGAGCCTCCGGAGGACCCTCCGCACGCCCTCTCGGGGTCGTGGGGGTTCCTGGGGACCTCCAGGCCGGAGTTGGTGGAGAACGTCCCGAATCCGAACTCGTCCATGTTGGTCTTGCCGATCAGCTTCCCGCCGGCGTCCCTGAGCTTCGCGATGGCGGTGGCGTCGAAGGCGGGTCTGTAGCCCTCGAGTATCCTCGATCCGGCGCAGGTCTCCATGTCCTTGGAAGTGAGGTTGTCCTTGGCGGAGAACAGGAACGGCGCATCCGATTCCGTGTCGGATGTCATCGCGTGGAACATGTGGTACCTGTCGTTGATGGCTTTGAGGTTGGAAAGGTAGCTCATGACAGCCTCGGCCCCCTTACGTAGTTCTCGTAGGTGTTCATGTCCCTGAGCAGGACCTCCGGGTCGATCTCCATGCGGGGCTCGTCGTCCCTCAGCACATCCGCGACCTCTATGGGGTTTATCCCGCGCTCCCCGTCCTCGGGGGCATCGTCCAGGAGCTCGAAGTAGGAGAGG
>CAMMYR010000092.1 GCA_946528255.1 uncultured Methanomicrobiales archaeon
CCTCGGGGGACCGCAGATCCGTGCGGATCATCCATTCGAAGCGGTCATACCTGTCCAGCCCAACCGATTCCATCAGCTCCCACACGTCGACGCGGTTCCTTGAGGGTGACCTCTCCTCCACGAATACGGGCACCATATCGGGCCTGTGGTATTCCTCGCGGCGGAAATCCAGATCGATTCCCGGGATGCCTCCGACGATACCCATATCCAGCATATCCAGCACCCGATAGTCCGGGACGAACACATACTCGTACGAGCCGTCGTCCTCCTCGTAGAGGTCCAGCCTGCATATCCTGTACTGCACCCCGATCGAATCGTCCCATGCTATCGTCGCGGACCTCACAGACATTCCATCACCTCAGCTCCGATAGAGGCGTCTCGACCATGGCCTCGTATCTGGCCCTCAGCATGTGCTTGTAGAACTCCCCGTGGGTCTCCGTGATGCAATCTATGGCGTCGATCATATCGTACAATCCATCCATATCGATGCGGGCCGCCATGCGCCCGAGGGCATCGTTGCACTCCGGGAAACGGAGGCTGGAGATGACATCGTAATACGAGCTCTTGCGTCCGTCCAGCTTTATCTGGGACGTGGGGAATCTGAAGACCCTGTCGTCGGTCAGCTCCTTTGAGGCGATCACCTTCCGCATGGCATCCTCGTCGGTCATCTGCGGGAACATGCAGGACCCGTTATCGAAGACCGGTGCGAGGGCGTACTTGTTATCGCGCTTGATGAAGCCCCAGTTGCCGCCGTGCCTGTCGAAGTTCCCCAGGAGCGCATCCATTATGTACATGTCCCAGAAGAACTGGATCGCCTCCTCGTGGCCGGTGAGCTTCCGATTGGCGTTCAGCATATCCATGATGTCGCTGTAACTGTATTGGTATTTGTCCCTGTCCGATTCTATGGAGCTCTGGCCCACATCGTTGAACGGCACGAAGAGATCCCCGGGACGGATGAATTTGCGACACGCGACGACCTCCTCGCCACGGTATGTGCCCAGCCTGGTCTCCTGCGCATCAAATCCGCACAGGGAGAATGCGTGAGAGCCTATGAACTCGGAAACGTGATTGAACCTTATGCCGAACTCGTCCCTGTATTGGAACTTGAGGATCCACTCCTTGCCCTTTACGAGAACTCCGATCTTCTTCTCGCTGCCAGAGTAGTAGTGGCCGGTGTTATCGTATCCCGAGTAGTCCATGATAGTATATTGTATCATAATATAATTCAATTTTGATACAAAATCTCCGATAGGTTGTTCCACTCAGTCATTCATGAGTGAATCTGCTCAATCCGATATCCATATTGAGAAGTAGGTCAGTTTTATGACTTACTTTTCAATGCAATCATACATAGAACAACGGTATGTTGAGAAGTAGCTACGAAAAATGACCTACTTCTCAATGATGCTTGAAAACACAGTTGGCCTCCAACGTGGGATATGGATTCGAAATGATCCCGCGGTCTAGCCCCCCTATATCACGGGGGCATTCGTCAGTTAATTATACCGCCCCGCTCCTAACCGTCGGCGGATGAGCGGAGACGATTTGGTCGGGATGATTCACCGGGCTTTCGGGGACGACAGGGTGTCGACCTTCGAGGCCACGGACAGGCTGGATAGCCAGTTCGGCTACAGGTGCCCCGACGACATCGTGAAGACGCTCACCAAGCTCCGCAGGGCCGGGCTCGTCAAGGGAGAGATCTCCATGGAGCGCGGCGGGTGGATCTGGTGGGTGGACGACGAATGCCGCTCCAAGGCTCGGGAGGGGTTGCAGTGATCTACCAGGACAGCGACATAGAGGCGGCATGGACAGAGATCATGTCGAAGGACGAATACCGCGCGGCCATAGCCGGGATCGCCGATGACTACCCGGACAAGAAGAGCCTCGTCCTGGATTATTCCGACATCAACGCCTACAGCATCGAATTCGCCATGCTCCTGGTGGACCAGCCCGACCGCTGCTTCGAGATAGCCAGGAAGGCCGTCATGTCGATGGTCCCCAGCATCAGCCGCCCCGGCGACGTGATCAATGTGAGGGTGACCAACCTCCCCCGCGACTCCAAGGTGGAGATAAGGAACCTGAGGGCCGACCACCTCGGCAGGCTGATCGCCGTGGAGGGATTGGCGAGGAAGGTCACCACCGTCAAGCCCCGCATGACCCATGCCCTCTTCAGATGTGCCAGATGCGGTTCGGAGCAATGGGTTGAGCAGCCCGGGAACATCCTCAGGGAGCCCATGATGTGCAACAACCCCGACGGGACCTGCAACAGGCAGGCCATGCGCTTCATCCTCGACCCCAAATCGTCCACCTGGATAGATACCCAGAAGATCGAGATCCAGGAGAGCCCCGAGGGGCTCAGGGGAGGGGCGCAGCCCGAGAGGATCACAGGATACGTGGAGGACGACATAGCCGGGGAGGTCACGGCCGGTAACAGGGTCACCCTCAACGGCATACTCAGGACGGTCGAGAAGGACAGGGACAAGTCCACCATCTTCGAGACGTACCTCGATGTTGTCTCGGTGGAGTTCGAGCAGCACGAGTACGACGAGATCCTGATCACGGAGGAGGACGAGGAGGAGATCCTCCGCATGTCCAAGGACCCAAACCTGTACCAGAACATCATCGCATCCATATCCCCCTCCCTGTACGGCATGGAGGAGGTCAAGGGCGCCATCGCCCTGCAGCTCTTCGGCGGATGCCACAAGGAGATGGACGATGGAACGGTCATAAGGGGAGACACCCACATCATGCTGTGCGGAGACCCCGGAGTCGCCAAGTCCCAGCTGCTCAGGTACATGAGCGCCCTGGCGCCCAGGGGGATCTACGCTTCCGGCAAGTCGGCATCCGCCGCCGGTCTGACGGCCGCGGCCGTCCGCGACGACTTCGGCGACGGCAGATGGACGCTGGAAGCCGGTGCGCTGGTGCTCGCCGACAAGGGATTGGCTTGCATCGACGAACTGGACAAGATGACCGATCAGGACAGGTCCTCCCTGCACGAGGCCATGGAGAGCCAGAAGATCTCCGTCGCCAAAGCGGGAATCACCGCCACGCTCCAATGCAGGTGCTCCATGCTCGCCGCGGCCAACCCCATGTACGGGAGGTTCGACATAGACGAGCCGATACCGAAGCAGATAGACCTGCCCCCGGCGCTGATCTCCCGTTTCGACCTCATATTCGTGATGAGCGACGTCCCCGAGAAGAACAAGGATACCCAGATCTCCGAGCACATCCTGAAGACGCACCAGCGCGGGCAGGCCCGCATGGTGCCGGAGGGGGAGGAGATCGAAGGCGTGGACGTCAAGGGCATCCTGGAGAACACCAGCAAGATCAAGCCCTACTACAGCATCGATATCCTCAGGAAATACGTGGCGTACTCCAAGCGCCTGTACCCAATCATGACCGAGGACGCCAAGAAGATCATCGAGGACAGCTACCTCAGGATCAGGAACAACAGCAAGGGCGGCGGCGTCTCCATCACAGCAAGGCAGCTGGAGGCTTTCATCAGGCTGTCCGAGGCGTCCGCCAAGATGAGGCTCAGCAAGACCGTGGAGGATGTCGACGCCAACCGCGCCGTGGACCTGGTCGAGAAGACCCTCAAGAAGATCGCCGGCGACGGCGAGGGCGGATTGGATGCGGACATCCTGTTCTCCGGGATCAGCACCAAGGACCGCAACAGGATCCCCATGGTCAGGGACATCCTCAGGCAGTTCGGCGGAGGCGATGGATTATCGATGGAAGAGTTGATCCAACACGGCACCAACGAGGGCATCGACGAGGAGGATGTCAAGAAGGCCATCAAGAACATGACCGACCGCAACGAAGTGATAAAGAGCAACAAAGGGCTCTACATGTACATCGGTGAGCGAATGTTCATGATGAAGATCCACAGGCACGGCGACGAGACCATACTCGCCGCCTGCGATTCCGAGCTCCTCGGCGAGACCTTCCGCGGCGACGGCACCAGGATAACCGTCAGCGCCGTGTTCTACGGAGGGGAGGAGGGGGATGCGGCCATGCTCGCGGAGCGGATGAAATCCGCATCCACCATCAACCTCGTCGGGGAGAGGAGCGTCTCCATCGGCATCGCCGAGGGCAGGGTGAAGGAGGAGTGCGTCATCCTGATCGGCGGCGTGCCCCACGCCCAGGTAGTGGTCCTGTGAGCTTCTGCGTCAAATGCGGGAAGGACTGCACCGAATCCCTGAACGGATTGTGCATCGATTGCTGGCTGGACGGCAGGAAGCTGACCTCCCTGCCCCACCACGTGGATGTGAAGGTGTGCACCAACTGCGGCGAGTTCGCCCAGGGGAACAGATGGGTCGCCAAGACCTGGGACCAGGCCGCCACGGATGCTGCCGTGGATGCCCTGTGCGCCCTGCCGGATGTGGAGATCGTGGACATAGATGCGCAGTGGGAGAACCAGGACCCGTACGTGTTCG
>CAMMYR010000093.1 GCA_946528255.1 uncultured Methanomicrobiales archaeon
CCCCCAGCCGATCTCCCTGCGGTCCCTCTCCTCGAACTCGGCGCGATCGGAGGGCGCATCCTCCCTTCCGCGCTGGACAAGCCTCTGGAAGCGGATATCCGGGGGCGCCATGACCGCCAGGATAGGGGCATCGTCGGCGAGCCTGCGGAAGGAGCCGACCTCGTCCATGCTCCTGCATCCGTCCACCAGGATCACATCGCCTTCCATCTCCTCGATGGTGCGCTTGGCCCAGACGTCCTTGCCGAACCTGGCCCTCTGGTCGCTGGCGAACTCCCCCAGTGACATCTTGTCGGACATCCCGCTCTCGGAATACGCCTTGCGCACCATATCCCCCATGCGGACCGCGGGTATGCCTTTGGAGGCCGCTACCTGGAGTAGTTCCTCCTTCCCGGCGCCGGGCATGCCGGTGACGATGATCGCCCTCATCCTATCAGATCAGGTTGTCGGTGACGTTGGTGAGCAGCCTGTCGCAGTAGCAGCACCTGAGCTTCGGCGGATGGGTGCCCTCGACGGCGAACTCCGGGACCACCGGCTCCCCGCGGTTGGTTATGCAGTTGGGGTTGCTGCACCTGGCGAGCCCGATGACATGGCCCTCCAGCTTGACTTTGAATTTGTCCGCCACGTAGTAGTCGCGGATGATCGAGATGGTGGCATCGGGGGCGATCAGGGCGATCTTGTCGAGGGTGTCCTCGTCCAGCTCCCTGTCCTCGATCTTCACCAGGTCCTTCCATCCCATGGCATCGGAGTGCACGTGGATGCCCAGGCTGATGGAGGAATCGATGTTGTTCTCGTTGAATCCTATGATCTTCATCACGTTGAGCGCCTGGCCGCAGGTGATGTGGTCTATGACGGTGCCGTTCCTGATCGGCGGCAGCTTGATCTCTATGGGCGCTTCCATCAGATCTCACCTCCCATTATCGAGCAGAGGAGGGCCATCCTGACCGGCACCCCGTTGAATGCCTGCTTGAAGTACCTGGCGTGCTGGGTGGAATCCACCTCGGGTGCGATCTCGTCGACCCTGGGCAGGGGGTGCATGACGATCATATCGCTCTTGGCCTCCCTGAGTATGGCGTTGTCTATCCTGTATGTGCCCGCGACCTTGGCGTACTCGGCGTGGTCGGGGAACCTCTCCCTCTGGATCCTGGTGACGTACAGGATGTCCGCCTGGCTGATCACATCGTCCAGGTCGGCCGTCTTCCTGGGACGGCATCCCTTCTCCTCCAGGTGCTTGACGGTATCCTCGGGCATCTGGAGGCTCTCGGGGGCCACCAGCGTGAGCTTGGCTCCGAACATGGTGAGCGCATCGGCCAGGGAATGCACGGTCCTGCCGTACTTCAGGTCGCCCACCAGGGCGATGTTGAGGCCTTCCAGGGTGCCCTTGGCCTCCCTCATGGTGAACAGGTCCAGCAGGGTCTGCGTGGGGTGGGAGCCGGCTCCGTCGCCGGCGTTGATCACCGGATTGACCGAGAACTTGGCGGCGAGCCTGGCGGCGCCCTCGTAAGGGTGCCTGAGGACGATGGTGTCGCAGTATGTGTCGACCATCCTGATGGTGTCCGCCAGGGTCTCACCCTTGGAGATCGATGTCATGGACATCTCGGAGACGTCTATGACCTCGCACCCCAGCCTGTATGCCGCGCTCTCGAAGGAGAGCTTGGTGCGGGTCGAGGGCTCGAAGAACAGGTTACCGAGTATCTTGCCGTCAAGCGTGCGGCTGCGCTTCTCGCCTAGGGCGTAGGGGACCATCTTCTCAGCCAGGTCCAGAACTCCCTCTATCTCGTCTTTCGTGAAATCGCGGATAGACACGACGTCCTTGTCGTAGAGGTCCATGCTCCCTGATTCGCGCGTGTGTTCTTAATCATTGCGCGATGCGTTATATACGGGCGACAAGATTCACTGTCATGGAGTATGAAATCTACCATCGCGGGAGGCTTTCCCGTGAGCGAGTATCCAATCGAGATCCAGGGGCTCCGCAAGGTGTACGGCAGCTTCACAGCCGTCGACGGCCTGGACCTCTGCGTGAAGCGCAACAGCTTCACCGGTCTGCTGGGGCCCAACGGCGCCGGCAAATCGACCACCCTGAAGATACTGACCAACCTCCAGAGGCCCACCGAGGGATCCGTCTGCCTGAACGGCATCGACGTTTCCAAGGAGCCGAAGGAGGCCCTCAAGGGCGTCGGGACCGTGGTCGAGACCCCCGAATTCTACCAGTACCTGACGCCCAAGGAGACGTTCTCCTACATCGGGGACATCCTGGGCATGAGCAAGGAGGCCGTGGCATCCGAGACCGACGCCATCCTGGAGGAGGTCAAGATGACCGAGTGGGCCGACAAGCGCCTCGGAACGTTCTCCAAAGGGATGAGGCAGAGGATCAGCATCGGGCTGTCCCTGCTGGGTTCCCCGGACATCATCATCCTGGACGAGCCCACGTCCGGCCTCGACCCCAGGGGGATGGCGGAGATGAGAGACATCCTCAAGAACATCCGCAACAACAACCACGACCTGACCGTCCTGATGTCCTCGCACATGATGTACGAGGTCTCCGACCTCTGCGACCGCGTCGCCCTGGTCAACCACGGGAAGCTGATACTCCACGACGACATCTTCAACGTCATGGGGGCCGCCGACCACAGGACCGTCATAATCAAGCTGAGGAACGATGCCACCGAGGACAATGTCTCCCAAGTGGCCGGCCTTACGAACGTGGCATCCGCCGAGAGGAGCGGCTCATCCATCAAGGTGGCGCTCAAGGGCGGGAAGGACGAGGAGAGCCTGCTCTTCAGGCAGCTGGCCGAGCTGGACATAGGGGTGTACTCCATGTCCGAGAGCCAGAACGCGCTCGAGGAGAGGTACCTCGAGCTGATCAAGGAGTCGAGGCGATACCATGGACGGATTCATCGATGACATCAGGCTCAGCACCGTCGTGATGAGGCACGAGATAACCAAGCACATCCGCGGCAAGAAGCTCCTGATCTACGCAGCGCTCATCGGCCTCGTCCTGGGGCTGATCACCGTTGCGCTGGTCGTCTTCGGCGACGGCCTCGGCGACGATGCCGAGGACCTGGGCGGCCTGTACACCTCGCTGATCACCCTCATACTCATAATCGGCGCCACGCTCTTCGGAGCCACCACCGTCGTGTCCGAGTTCGAGGAGAGGACGGCCCTGATCATATTCACCCGCCCCATCAAGAAGTGGTCGATCTTCACCGGGAAGTTCCTGGCGGCGTTCCTGATCCTGGCGCTGTTCACGGTTGTGATGTATATCTTCATCGCGATCCTCTGCGCCGCGGGGCCCGGGTACATCCCCGGCGCGCTGTGGGAATCCCTCGGATACGCCATATGCTACTGCTTCGGAGTCATCGGCGTGGCGATGGTGATCAGCAGCCTGATGAAGAAATCCAGCACCGCTTCGATCCTGACGTTCTTCATGCTGGCGCTCCTGCTGGACATGGTCGTGAGCATCGTCGCTTTCGCCGCCGGCCTGGATGACACGTGGTACATGCTCAACAGCGCCGCCAGATCCATCACATCGTGCTTCGGATACTATCCCCTCATGACCGACCCGATCGAGTACGACGGCCTGAGGGACGCCCTCGTGATGATCGTCTGGGGAATCGTCCCCGCGATCCTGGGATACCTCAGGTTCAGCCGCAAGGACTTCTGAAACCGGGCGGGGTCCGCCCCGCCCAATCTTCTTTTATAATCGTCTTACAGTCGTCCGTCACATGTTGGATGTCGTTTCCAGATCCCAGAGGGGCAGGTGCTGCAGATACACCAGGGAATCCTCCGGGATCGATACGCCTGCCGTGGTGAGGACCAGGCAGGAGGGGGACGTTTGGATAGAGGTCGCCGGGCACGGCAGGACCCTTCACTGGTTCGGTTCCGAGATCGTGCTGGAGGAGGGGCTCCGCACCACCTCCTCGTCGGGCGAGAGGACCGATATAGTCTGCAAGGACGGGGTTGCCGTCGTCAGGCTCCCGCTGCCCGAGGAGATCTCATTCCCGGACGACATCGAATTGATCGTTGTACCCAATGCATTCGAGCTCAGGAAGGACCCGCGCAGGATCATCGAAGCAGTCATCAGGCTGAGGCGCGCTGCCGGCCACGGCAGGCTCATCATGATGAGCGGCCTGGCCGAGCCGTCCACTCTGGCCATCCTGACCTACATGGGAGTTGACATCTTCGACACCTCCCTGCCGGACGCCTGCGGGATCAGCGGCATAAGGCTCATCCCCGAGGGGGAGATCGCCACCGGCGAGGACGAGAGGGGCGGCAACAACCTGGAGATGCTGGGCGAGCTGGAGAAGGTCAGGACCTTCATAGGCTGCGACAGGCTCAGGGAGCTGGTGGACCAGAGGGCGCCTTCCAACGCCGCCACCGTCGCTCTCCTGAGGCTCTACGACGACATCGGCTACGAG
>CAMMYR010000094.1 GCA_946528255.1 uncultured Methanomicrobiales archaeon
TCTTGTGAGGCCTGTTGTACGTGAGGTTGAGCTGATCCATGGCGTACAGGATCCTCCTGTGCACCGGTTTCAGTCCGTCGCGGACGTCCGGCAGGGCACGTCCGACTATGACGCTCATGGAGTAGTCGATGTAGGAGCGCTGCATCTCCTGCTCGACGGTCTGGTTGATGATCCTCTTGTGGTGTTCCTCGTCCATGGTATCACACATCCAGGTTGATCACTTCGTGGGCATGCTCGATGATGAACTCTCTCCTGGGCTCCACATCGTCGCCCATGAGGACCGAGAACAACTGATCGGCCAGGATGCCGTCCTGGATCATTATCTTCTTCATGACGCGGGTCTCGGGGTTCATGGTGGTCTCCCAGAGCTGCTGGGGGTTCATCTCTCCCAGACCCTTGTACCTGGAGACGTTGGCGCCCTGTCCCAGCTCGGCCATGGCCGCGGCCATCTCCTCGTCGTTGTAGCAGTAGATCTGCTTCTTGCCCTTGTAGACCCTGTAGAGCGGGGGCATGGCTATGTACACGTGCCCCGCTTCGATCAAGGGCCTCATCTGCCTGTAGAACAGCGTCAGGAGCAGGGTCCCGATGTGCGCTCCGTCCACATCCGCATCGGTCATGATGACGATGTTGTGGTATCTTATCTTGGTGACATCGAACTCCTTCCCTATGCCGCCGCCGATGGCGATGGCGAGGTTCTTGATCTCCTCGTGGTCCAGGAGCTTGTCCGGCCTGGCCTTCTCGACGTTGAGGATCTTACCCCTCAGCGGCAGGATGGCCTGGAACGCCCTGTCCCTGCCCTGTTTCGCGGAGCCCCCTGCGGAGTCCCCCTCCACGATGTAGAGCTCGCATTTGGACGGGTCCCTCTCGGAGCAGTCCGCCAGCTTCCCGGGCAGGCTGTTGGTCTCCAGGACGCTCTTCCTCCTGGTGGCGTCCCTGGCCTTCCTGGCGGCCTCCCTGCCCTCGTAGGCGGAGACCGCCTTCCTGACGATGGTCTGGGCCACGGCGGGGTTCTCCAGGAAGAATTCCGCCAGCTTCTCGTTCATGAGGCCGGCGACGGCTCCCTGCGCCACGCTGCTGCCCAGCTTGGCCTTGGTCTGCCCCTCGAACTGGGGCTCGGACATCTTGATGCTGATGATAGCGGTAAGACCCTCCCTGACATCGGCCCCCTCCAGGGTGATGTCCTTCAGGAGGTTGTTGGCCTTGCCGTAGTCGTTGATGGTCTTGGTCAGCGAGGTCCTGAACCCGGTGAGGTGCGTTCCCCCTTCGGGGGTGAAGATGGTGTTCACGAAGGAATCGATCTCCTCGTTGTAGCCGTCGGTGTACTGCATGGCTATGTCGATCATGACGCCGTTCCTGTTCCCGGAGAAGTGGATGGGGTTCGGGTGCAGGGGCGTCTTGGACCTGTTGAGGTACTGGACGAACTCGGACACGCCGCCGTCGTAGTGGAACCTCTCCTTCTTGCCGGACCTCAGGTCCTCGAAGTCGATGGTGGCCTCCTTGTTGAGGAAGGCCTGGTTCCTGAACCTGTTCTGCAGGGTGGTGTAATCGAATACCACCGTCTCGAACATCTCCTTGTCGGGCCAGAACTGGATCGTGGTGCCGTGGTCGTCGCATTCGCCGATGACCTCGACCGGTCCGTCCGGGATGCCGATCTTGTAGGACTGCCTCCAGATCTTCCCCTCGCGGTGGATGGTGGCCACGAGCTTCTCGGAGAGGGCGTTCACGACGGAAACCCCCACTCCGTGCAGGCCTCCGGAGACCTTGTAGCTGTTCTGGTTGAACTTACCTCCGGCGTGGAGGTCGGTCAGGCACATCTCCAGGGCCGATTTCCCCTCCTCGTGGTTGATCCCGGTGGGGATACCCCTTCCGTCGTCCACCACGGTGATGGACCCGTCCTCGTTGATCGTGACCTCGACGTGGGTGGCGTATCCTGCCATGACCTCGTCGATACCGTTGTCCACCACTTCGTAGACCATGTGGTGGAGTCCGCGCGTGTCGGTGGACCCGATGTACATTCCCGGCCTCTTCCTGACCGCCTCGAGTCCTTTCAGGGCGACGATGCTGTCCGCATCGTAATCCGCCCCATCATGTGGAATATTTTCCCCATCCATTGTATCGGCTCCCCTTATGTATTTATTATATATAATACGCGCGCGCCCACTTGCGCAAAGCGCGTGCGTGTGTGCCCGCGTAATTAATGGTTCCCGTTTCAATTGTTGCATATTTTCAATCTATTCAATATGCAATAAGTGTCATTTAGACGTAAATGAAAACGAAAATAATCGCTTTATTGCATAAATTTTATGAATAAAGTAGTCAATAAACTATTGTGCACACTTTCGATTACAGATTCCTGAGGGGGCTGAACATCACGCCCGAGTTATCGAAGCGCCTGTCGAGGATAGAGGTCTTCCGCGACAGGGTATCGGCATTCGAGAAGGACAACCCGGATACCGTGGAGGACATGGTCAGGATGGCCAGGATCATGTCGACCAGGGAATCCAACGCCATCGAGGGCATCGGCACGGAGGACAGGCGCATCTACAGCTTGTTGGCGGATAGGGTGCAGCCGATGGGGCACGACGAGAACGAGCTCCTGGGCTACAGGGACGCGCTGGCGATGATCCACGGCGAGCATGCGCGCCTGGACATCGATGCGGAATCCATCCTCAGGATCTATTCGGTCATGGTCTCCAGGATCGGCGTCGATCCGGCCTTCAAGAAGGTCAACAACGAGGTCGTCGAGAGGGACGGCACCGGGAGGATCGTGAAGAGGTTCAAAACGGTGCCCGCGGCGGATACCGAGGATGCCGTCTATCAGCTGACGGCCGCTTACATGGAGGCGAGGGGCGATATGGGGATCGATCCCATACTGCTGATCCCCTGCTTCGTGCTGGATTTCCTGAAGGTGCATCCGTTCCTGGACGGCAACGGAAGGATGTCGCGCCTGCTGACGGCCCTCCTGCTCTGTCAGGAGGGATACGGCGTCTGCGCATACGTGTCCATAGAGGCGCTGATCAACAAGACCAAGGACGAATACTACGATGCCCTGGAGAGATCCGGGGAGGGATGGTTCGACGATCTGAACGATTACTACCCGTTCATCGACTACTTCATCGGGATCATGCACATGGCCTACAGGGAGATGGATATGAGGATGGCCGCCTGCATCGGGAGGAGCAGCAAGGAGGACAGGGTGGAGACGATCCTCATGAGCGTATCCATTCCGATATCGAAGCGGGAGGTATGCCTCCTGGTGCCCGACGTCTCCGAGGCCTACGTCGAGCTGGTGATCGGCCGCATGCTGAAGGAGGGCCGCATAGAGAGGATCGGCGCCAGGAAGAATTCCAGATACATCCCGGTCGGATCTGCGGAAGGTTCCAGACATCATCGCCAATAAATACGCTGTAGCGCGTTCCGCACAGCATGGAAGACCTCCGCGAGATGCTGCGGTCCCTGGAGCGCCCCGCGCTGGCGTTCTCCGGCGGATGCGATTCATCGTTCCTCCTGCACGAGTGCCTGGAGGCTGGCATAGATTTCCGCGCCTACACCGTGTCCACGTGCTTCCAGGCCAAGGGGGAGACGGAGAGGGCCAGGGATTTCTGCGCCGAGCGCGGGGTGGATCTGGAGATCGTGGAGCTCGACATCCTGTCGGATCCGGACGTCGCGGCCAACGGGCAGAACCGCTGCTATCTCTGCAAGAAGGCCATTTTCTCGGCGATTGCGGCCAGGTCGGGGGCGGATGGGTGCGGTTGCATCATCGACGGCACCAACGCCTCGGACGACCCGTCCCTGAGGCCCGGGATGAGGGTCCTGTCCGAGATGGGGGTAGTGTCCCCGCTGAGGGAGTGCGGACTGTCCAAGGACGATATCAGGGAGCTCTCCAGGGAGGCGGGGCTGCCCACATGGGACACCCCGTCGGATTCCTGCCTGGCGACGAGGATCGCCACCGGGACCGCGATAACGGCCGGGGATCTGGAGCGCGTCGGGTCCTGCGAGGAGGAGATAAGGTCCCTGGGATTCTCCGGGATAAGGTTTAGGATCGACGGCCCCAGGGGCCGCCTGGAGGTCCCGGAGGGGCAGGTGCACCTGCTGGAATCCAAGAGGAGGGAGGCCGAGGCCGTCCTGCTCAAATACTGCGATAGCGTGTCATACGGCGTGAGGGAAGCCAGCCGATGAACGTCATGGAGATTCTGGAGGCCGTCAGGGACGGCAGGATGGATCCGGAGGAGGCGGAGCGCATGCTGCGTACCAGGCCCTTCGTGGACCTGGGTTTCGCCAAGGTCGACACCCACAGGGCCGTGAGGTCCGGATCGCCGGAGGTCATCTACGGCGCCGGGAAGACCCCGGAGAGGGCTGTAGCCATTGCGAGGACCCTTCTAGAGAACGGGTCCGGGTGCGCC
>CAMMYR010000095.1 GCA_946528255.1 uncultured Methanomicrobiales archaeon
CTTCTTGACCAGGGCCCTCTCGTAGATGATCCTCATGTACATCGCATCGTGCTCCAGGAGCGGCGATGTGGAGATGACGGTGGCTTCGGGCTTCATCTCGATGAGCGCATCGGCCAGCGGGTCGAACCTCATGTCCCCCTTCTTGATGGGCATGAGCCTCTTCTCGTTGCCCTCGCCGTCGTGGTCCACGCCGGTGAAGGCGGTGTGGATGCGGTCCTTGCAGTAGGGGGCCACGGTCTCCATCACATTGAGGAAATCGTCCACGTCCAGGAGGGTGCCTCCGCTGCGGGCGTGGTAGTGGGCGAAGTTGATCACGGGCTCGATCCCATCGACGCTGTCGCACAGGTCGAGGATCTGGTCCAGGCTGCCGAAGGCGTCCTGCTGGCCGGTGATCTCGATGCCCAGGCGGGGCTGGAGATTGTACTCCTTCCACCAGTCCATGATGTACTCGAGGTTGCCGATGATGTTGGAGTCGATCTCGGCCTCGTCCATGGTCCCGTCGTAGATGCCGAGGTTGGTGACCACAATGCCGCCGCCCAGGGCGTTCATGATGAGCCCGGCGTGGCGGATGCTGTCGATGCACAGCTGCGTCATGTCACCGTTTGTCCCGAGGTCCATGTAGTAGGGGGTGTGGATCGAGAGGCTCACATCCATGCGCTTGGCCATCTTCCCGACGGTGTACAGGTCGTTGAAGGTGCCGGTGACAGGGGAGGGCATGTAGAACAGGTCGTCGTCCTCCTCGATGGGCTCGTCCGGATCGGAGATGATCTCGTCATCCCTGCCGATCTCGACCACGAAGTTCTCGGTGATGTCCTTGATGGTCATCCCTATCTCCTCGTCCTCCGGCGGGCGGGTGTACGCCGCGGGCCTTACCATCTGCACTTCGAGGGCGTTGAGGCTGAGGTTGTGAACATCCTCTATGCCGTCCTGCAGAGTGCGGCCTTTACAAGAGAGCGGGATTCCAGCTGGACCGAACCTTATCATGGATATCAGACTCCCCGTAAGGTTGCCCTGTATTTAACAACGCGCGTGCGCAATCGGAGCGTATGTGCAGGTGTTCCGGAGACCGCAGAGCACCGCGGCGGTGCTGGCACAACCATGATGCGCGGGAGCGGGCCATCCCGACCCAAGACCGTGGTTCCGCACTCGTCTGATCTCCGGTAGTTTCCTCTTGTATAGCAGCTCGTCGATTCCGAACAGCAGTACGCCGTTGTTTTCCGCGTACTCCTGCAGCTCTTCAGTGAATCCGGAAGCGGAGAATAGGGCATAACGTTCGTTGAATCCTCCTTTCAGCCCCCTCACCCTGGACATGAGCTGATCCAATGCGCCCATCCCCATGGGGGATCCCGTGAACTTGCATTCCCCGAACAGTTCCACACGGCCGCTGGCGTCCCTGACGGTGGCGACGATGTCGATGTCCGCGTGTTCGGTGACCACCTTCCCAGATTGGTCCCTGATCAGCGTTCCGTCGTCATCCATCTGCGGGACCGCACCCCACCATTGGCCGATGGCCGTGCAGGGGTAATTCGACGATATCAGATCCATGCAGTATACCTCGAATGCCCTACCCAGGTGACTGGATATGATCTGCGATAACGCATCGTACTGGCTGCCGGATCTCATCTGGGAGATGGCGCGGTTCCTGTCCGAAACGGCGGACCAGAACGATACGGCCATATCCGATATCACATACCTGCTCCCCTTGATGGGCGTTGGCAGATGCTCCATCTTGGTGACTATCCTCATGACTGCCAGCTCCTTGATCGCATTGTTCAGCGAACTTTCGGATAGTCCCGTGTGGTCCCTCATCTCGCCGAAAGATCCGTGCCCCTCGGAGATGGCATTCAGCACGGACAGGGCGTTACCATAGGAAGCACCCAATTCGGTCTGCAGATCGTATGCTATCTCGTCCCCTATGAGCCCGTTCCTGTTCAGGATATAATCGTCTATGGCCGAGCGGTAATCGCAATCCCCGACCAGATCGTGGTAGGCGGTGACGCCCCCCAACGTGAGATACATCTTCAGCAGGTCCCTGTCAGATATACTGGGGTGGAACCTCCTGGCTTCTTCTATTGTGATGGGCATCAGGTCTATTTTGAAAGCGAACCTCCCATACAGGGGGCTTCTGCTCTTCATCATGCCGTCCATCATCATCTTCACCGATGATCCGCAGACGATAACCATCGAATCCGTGCTGTCCCTTATCCAATCCACGAAGTGCTGCAATTCGGATGCGGCGTATTCATTCTTGTCGATCAGATAGGGGAGTTCATCGAAAACTATGACAGTTTTCTCCTGCTGGCATATTTTCTTGACAGACTCCAGCACGGAGTGCAGGCTCGAAGGATCAGCGGTCACACCGAAGGCATCCCCTATCATCTCGGCGATCCTCCTGGCATTGCGCATCTCCGGTCCCTTGACCAGATCCACGAAGAGGCTGCGTTTGCCCTCGATGAACTTCAGGATCAGGCTGGTCTTCCCGATGCGGCGACGGCCGTATATCATGCAGGACTTCACGCTCTCTTTGGCGTAGATGCGCTCCAACAGCTCCAATTCGGCGGTTCTCCCTATGAATTCCATCGATCCACTTGATATTATGCAACCATATAATAATTACTACAAATTTCTGAAGTTATCATAAATAACTACAAAGTTTTGAAGTTATTATCGATTACTACAAACATCTGAAGTGATAACGAGGTGCTTGCCGGAGATCGTCTGGCTCAGAGGATCGGGATATAATCTGCGGCCGATAGAGCGATGATGGGTGATCGGAGGAACAGCGAAGTCAAAGGGTGCGGTTACCTCTAGAGGTAAAACAGTGGTGGGCCCGCCCAGATTTGAACTGGAGTTACGTGCACCCCAAGCACGAAGGATACCAAGCTACCCCACGGGCCCGACAAAGCGGGGGAAATGGTTTGGGTTTAAAAGGTTTATCCCAGGGGAGCGATCTCCCCAATGAGATCAGCATGCGAGACTATCATCCTGCGGCAGCAGTATCTCTCGAATCCGAGGCTGTCGAGGACAGCCTTGGGATCCTCTCCCATGCCGACGCGCTTCACGTACTCGGGGTAGGCGGAGCCCACGACCTTTCCGCATGTGAAACATCTCACTGGAATTATCATGCTATCATCTCAACGGTAGGACTTCTGCTTCTTGGCGCGGGCGCCGGGTCCCTGCGGGTTCTTAGGCAGTTTCCTCCTGTCATCGTTGATGATGAGAGTCCTGTCGTAAGCCCTGAAGACCGCCTCCATCTCCTCGTCCTTGTAGAACTCCACAAGGCCCCTGGCGATGGCGGTCCTGGCTGCGGCCGCCTGTCCCATGACGCCGCCTCCGCTGACGGAGACTGCGATGTCCACCTTTGCCGCCTTCTCGGGGACGAGCCCGAGGGGCTCCTCGATCTTGAGCCTGGCGAGCTCGGGGGTGAAGACAGTGATGGGGACGCTGTTGATCGTGACCTTTCCGTTTCCGGCTTTGACGACCGCCCTGGCGATCGCGGTCTTCCTCTTTCCGCTTGTGTTAACGCACTCAACCATGGGATCATCTCACGTTGGAACCCAGGAACTTGGAGACAGCTCCGAGGGTGGTGTATTTGCCTGTGATCTTCCTGACTGCCTCGGCGGGGACCTCCTTCTCGCAGTCCTGGAACTGCTTGGGGGTTCCGACGAAGACATGGAGCCTCCTGTAGGCTTCCCTGCCGCTGGTGGTGGTCCAGGGGATCATTCCCCTAACGCACCTCTTGAAGAGGAGGTCTGCCCTGCGGGGGTAGAACGGTCCCTTCCTCTTGGTGGTGTCTCCGCGGTCGACCTTCGCCTTGAAGTCGGCGAAGACGTTCTCCTTGACACCGGTGATGATGATTGCCTCGGCATTGAGGACGACGATCTCCTCGCCGTCCATGATCCTCTCGGCCACGATGCTAGCGAGCCTTCCGTGGACGAGGTTCCTTCCGTCGATAACTGTAACCATCTAAATCACCTCAGAATCTTAACTCCCGTGCCCTTGGGGTTGGCCGCGGCCAGCTCCTCGATGGACATGGTCTTGCCACCGGCGGCGACGATCGCCTTGGCAGCCGCCTCGGAGAAGCTGTAGGCTGCAACGGTGACTTTCTTGCTGATCTCTCCTGCTGCGAGGACTTTCCCGGGGACGAGGACGGTGTCTCCGTCGACGGTGTACCTCTCTATCTTGCTGAGGTTGGCTTCGGCCCAGTTCTTCTTAGGTTTCTCGAGCCTGAGCGCAACATCACGCCAGATCGCAGATCCATTCTCTCTTGTCTTGGCCTTGAGGTTGTCAATGGTCGCGACAAGCTGAGGGTTGGTTTTTCCACTCATACTCTGACACTCCCGACATTGCGGTAAGCGAGCCTATACGCAGGTCCCATATAAACCTATG
>CAMMYR010000096.1 GCA_946528255.1 uncultured Methanomicrobiales archaeon
GAATCTTTTATTCGTGTTACCATGGAGCATTAGGCACATATTAAAAGATTATTATGAATTATAAAAAAGTAACACTCACACCCGCTGGGGTACGCCATGGATCAATAGCCAGATGTGTATGTTGGATGCATCTGATATAATCATTCCATGCCTGCAGATATCCTATGTTTTTCGGAAAACCCGATGAGCATCTGCGATTTGTGGGGGCTAAGCGCGGGGATAAGTAAAACCATGCAATACAGCATCCGGGGCAACCTACGCCCCGGGAGATAAAATGGATGAAATCACAGAAGTATACGGCTTGGACACATCGAGGGATCGCGTGGCGAAACTGATAGTCCGCCACACCTCCGCCCTATCCAGGATAGTGAAGGAATTCATCCCCGAGCTGCAGGGATACGATCTCGATAGCATCGTATCGATCCTCGGCGGGGGTTCCATGGCGAAGGCGATGGATACCGAATTGTTCAACAGCAAATACGCCGCCGACAGGCTGGATAACCTCTTCGACATCAGGATACCACACGTTGACGGCGATATCGCCTTGCTGGTGAACGTGGAGATGAACAGGAGCCCCTGCAGCGATTTGGAGCTGATGAACCGTGCCGTGCAGTACTGCAGTTCCCTGATCTCCAATCAGAGGGATATCGGCGATGACGAAATCTACAAAAATATCAAAAAGGTCCACAGCATTTGGCTGTTAGGCAGTCCCCCCGAATGGCTCCGCGGCGATTCTGCCACATACCAGTTGGCGGGGAGCACTGAGAAGGCCCAGGAACACCTCGAAAGAAGCCTCATCAACATAGCGTTGGTCGGCATGGATGATCCGGATAGGAAATCCAAAAGTGACTTCATCCGGATAATCTCCGCGCTGCTGTATCCGGGCCTGAGCATGGATAAGCGCATGGAAGTCCTGAAGGAAATGGATGTGGAGGTCGATTCGGTTATGGCTGACAATTTGAAGAGATTGACGGCGGACGAGTACTACGGGATGATCCATACGAGGAAACTCGTCGATGAAGCGCGTGCTGAAGGACTAGCTGAAGGACGCGAAGAAGGACGTGAAGAAAAAGCAGCCTCTATCGTCATCGCATACTCCAAGAAGTTCGGTGTCACGATCGAGGAGGCGATATCTCTGCTCGATCTCGATGCCGAGAAGGAAGCCATCGTGGCTGCAATAGAGAAAACGGAACCGAAGAACCGATGGGGGATGAACGGCGGCCTCTACGGCCGCCGTGTTCCCTCAGTCCTTCATCAAGGTGTACAGGACGGCCTTCTGGGCGTGGAGCCTGTTCTCGGCCTGGTCGAAGACCACGCTGTGCGGCCCTTCGATGACCGAGTCTGTGATCTCCTGGCCCCTGTGGGCGGGGAGGCAGTGCATCACGATGCACGTGGGCTTGGCGATCTTCAGGAGGTCGTCGTTGATCTGGTACTCCTGGAACAGCTTGATGGCCTCCGCCTCCGGCGTGGAGTCGCCCATGGAGATCCAGGTGTCGGTGTAGAGCACATCGGCATCGATACAGGCCTCCTTGGGCTCGTGGGACGCGATGATCTTGGAACCGGTCTCCTCGGCGATCTTCGTCGCCCTCCAGAGGATCTCAGCGTTGGGCATCCTCACAGCGGGGCAGCAGGCGACCATGTCGATCCCCATGATGGCGCAGGCGTAGAGCAGGGAGTTGCAGACGTTGTTGCCGTCCCCGAGGTACACCAGCTTCTTGCCCTTGAACCCGCCCAGCTTCTCTTTGATGGTGACCATGTCCGCCAGGGCCTGGCAGGGGTGCTCCAGGTTGTCCAGGCCGCTGATGACCGGGCATGTGGCATACTCGCCGAACTTGTCCATCATCTTGTAGTCGAAAGCGCGGTACATAATCCCGTGGACGAACCTGCTCATGACGCGGGCGGTGTCCTCGATGGTCTCGCTGTGGACCCCCATCTGCATCTTGGATTCGTCGATGTACAGGGCGTGCCCGCCCAGCTCGGTGATCGCGACGTCGAACGAGATCCTGGTCCTGGTGCTGGGCTTCTCGAAGATCATCGCCAGGGTCTTCCCCTTGAGCGGGTCGCCGTGGTGGCCGCGCTCGGCCTTCAGCTTGATCGCCAGGTCGACCATCTCCGGCCACTTGTCCTTCATATCCGAAACTGAGATCAGGTCTCTCTTTGCCATGGGTGCGGATTGCACCGCGGGGTTTAATATGATAACGACTGGGAAAAGACAGTATGGATGGATAGGGATTGGCAATGGACAGATTGTCCGTAAAATGGACACCGGCCGACTGGGATGTCGGCCGGCATCCATGGGTTTCATCTGATGAAGTTGGTGAAGGTCTTGGCCTCGTACTCGGGGCGGGGGACGCCCGCGGCCTTCCCGGCCTCGAAGCACTTGACCATCCAGGCGATGTTCTTCGCTAGGGTGCGCATGGTCTGCAGCCCCTCTATATCCTGCCTGACCTCATCGGGGGTGTTCCCGTGGACCTGGTTCCAGTACTGGGAGGGGGCGATGGGCATGTTGCTGATGGTGAAGTACTTGTTCAGGGCGTCGAATGCCGCGCTGGCGCCGCCGCGGCGGCACGACACGACCGATGCCCCGATCTTCCCGGCCATCCTGCCGCCGTAGGCGTACCAGAGGCGGTCGGCGAAGCTGTGGATCTGTCCGTTGCAGGATGCGTAGTAGACTGGGGATCCCAGGACTATGCCGTCGAACTCGTCCAGCTTGGCGCCGATCTCGTTGACGCCGTTGTCGTCCATGAAGCATTTGCCGTTCTTGCGGCAGGCGCCGCATCCGATGCAATTGCTGACCGGCTTGTTTCCGATCCAGAATATTTCGGAGTCAACACCCTCTGCGGCGAGGGTGTCCGCGATCTCCTTGAGGGCGGTATAGGTGCACCCATTCTTATGGGGGCTTCCGTTGATGAGGAGGACTTTGCTCATGCGATTCCCCAGGACACACGGTGTTTATAAGCCTGAGCGTGCTTTTCCGCTGTTTTCATGGGCTCCCGCCCAAGCGAATATTTATGTATAGGGATAGATTAGCCGCAATCACACCATGGCCAGGGTGGGGTAGCTTGGTTATCCTAGGGGACTGTGGATCCCTTGACTCGGGTTCAAATCTCGGCCCCGGCCCCTTCTTCTCTCTTCATTGATGCTCTGGCTTCGCCTCAGAGATTCCCTGAATCCCTTCGCCCAATCATCCATGGAGAGCGCGTGCTGGTGCATGTACGCGCCCATGCAACTCCCTGATACGAGGCCGTCCTTCCCGTTCTCGATCCCGGCGCCCCTGCGCATATCGAAGCCGTACACCGCTCCGGATGACGGATAGGTGTCGGAGTAGTGGTACTCGTGGCCTTTCACCATCCCTGTGAAGAACGGGTTGGCGGTTGTCGCCTCGGCTATGGCGTAGGTGGGTCCGTGGCGCTTGTTGGTGAACACCGTTCTGGCATCCAGGATGCCGGCCATGCCGTGCACGGAGCCGTCGGCAGTCTCCAGGGAGGAGCACATGGCCATGAGCCCGCCGCATTCGCCGTAGACCGGCTTCCCCTCGGAGGCCATGGCGCGGAGCCCCTCGAGGAAGTCCCCGTTCTCCGATATCTCCCGGGCGTGGAGCTCCGGGTATCCCCCTCCCAGGTAGGCCATGTCGGCCTCGGGCATCGGCTCCCCCGCCACGGCATCGAAAAAGACGGGTTCGATCCCGGATGCCCCCAGGCAGTCCAGGTTGTCCCTGTAGTAGAACGAGAAAGCGGAATCCATGGGGACGGCGGCCCTGGCATGCGCATCATCCATGTGGAACGGGGACGAGTCGGGGAGATCCACGGCGAATTCCTCCGCCAGCCCCACCAGGCCGTCCAGGTCAACGGCGTCCCCCACGGCCTCCAGGCCCTGAGCGGTCTCGGCATCGAAGGATTTGACGGTGTGGAGGCCGAGGTGCCTCTGGCCCAGGGTCACGCCCGGATCCTTCCTTATCTTCCCGAGCACCCTGATCCCGGGGCAGTAGCGCTCCATGACGACGTCCAGCTTGTCCGTGTGCTGGGGCCCGGATACCTTGTTCAGTATAACCCCTGCGACCTTGACGTCCGGATCGAAGTCCCTGAATCCGTTGACGATGGCGGCGGCGCTCCTGGTGAGGCTGCCCGCATCCACTACCAGAACCACCGGGAGCCCTAGGATCTTGGCGATATGGGCGGTGGAGCCCAGGTCGGAGTCGCCGGAGAAGCCCTCGTAGAGCCCTCTTACGCCTTCGACCACGCAGATGTCCGCATCCTTGGAATTGTACCCGACCACGTTCCTGATGACCTTGTCGTCCATCATGAAGGAGTCCAGGTTCCTGGAGAAGCGGCCGGTGGCCGCGGTGTGGTACATGGGATCGATGAAATCCGGTC
>CAMMYR010000097.1 GCA_946528255.1 uncultured Methanomicrobiales archaeon
CGATGCAGACTCAAAGGGCGGTGCGGCACTGGCCATCGGCCACACCATCGGCAAGCCGATAGCGTTCGTCTGCAACGGTCAGGAATACGACGACATCGTCAAGTTCAACACCGAGTGGATGATCGACCGCATGTTCTCCGAATGATCATCCGGATCTCTCGAGGCACAGCCTGTAGTACAGCGTTGCGAACACCCTCGCATCCGTCATCAGATTGTCCATCTCCACGTACTCGTTTGGTGCGTGGAGGGTGCCGCCGCCGCATTGCCAGACATACGCATCCAATCCCTTCTCCCTGAAGAAATTGGCGCATGTGCCGCCGCCGACTCCGACGGCCTCGGGGACCTTGCCGGTCACCGATTCCACCGCCGCGGATAACGCTTTGAAACCCTTGGAATCCGTGGATGACGGCGCTCCGGCGGTATGGCGGACGATCTCGATGACCTCTATGGATGCCCCGGTGGCCTCGGCGTGCCTCGCGGCTATCTCCCTGCATCTCCCCAGCACCGCATCGATATCGTAGCGGGGCAGGATCCTCATGTCCATGGAGAACTCGTCGTATCCGGGGATGGTGTTCACGTTCTCCACGGTGGCCGGCCTCATGGTGGGCTCGAAGGTGGACCTGGGCGGGAGGAATATGGTATCCTCGTCACCGAACTCTTCGGAGAGGGTCTCCATGAGGTCCATGAGCAGAACCGTGGATACCCTGTAGGCGTTGATACCCAGATCCGGAGTGGATCCGTGGGTCGTCTTCCCGGTGATTCCGAACCTGAGCCATAAGAGGTTCTTCTCGGCCACCTCGACCATTGAGCCGTTGGGGGAGCCCCAATCAGGGACGATGATGACGTCGTCCGGGCCGAACAGACCCTGTTCCAGCAGATGGATTATCCCGTGCCTGCTGGTGGTCTCCTCATCGGCCACGTAGGCCACTCCCATGGACATGCCCAGCAGCTCCTGGTCCAGGAACGGGCGGGATGCGAACATGGACGAGATAACGGATTGCCCGTTGTCCTCTGTGCCCCTGCCGTAGACCCTGCCGTCCCTGTAGACGGGATCGAACGGGGGATTGTCCCAGAGCTCCGGATCCCCTGCGGGGACCACGTCCATGTGGGCCACTATCCACACCGTCCCCTTCCCGGGGCCGTTCTTCTTCGCCATGATGTTGGGCCTCATGACCGACGGGTCCCCCTCATCGGGTACGTCTATCCTCTCGACGCTGTCGAAACCTTTCAGCTGGCTCATCAGATAATCGGCCTTCCTGGACTCCCCGTCGCCGCCGTTGACCGGCGCCAGCGCGGGGATGCGGATCATCCCGATCATGGTGTCTATCATCGCCTGACGGGATGACCCCACTTCGGACAGGACCTCTTCCAGGGACTTCATGATGGCGTATCCATTAGTGGATAGAAAACAACGACGGTCGCACCAATGAAATATACCCGATTGCAATCAGCCCCGCATGAGATTCGGACCCGCGGGATACCCGTCTGCAGGAAAGACGCCGGAAGGCTCACTGGAATACACCAGGGAACTCGGATTGGACGCCCTGGAGGTGGAGTTCGTCCGCGGTGCCAGGATCAAGCCCGAGAGGGCCCAGGAGATCGGGAGGAAAGCGAAGGAGCTGGACATCAGGCTCAGCTGCCACGCGCCCTACTTCGTCAGCTTCAATTCCGATAACCCTGAAACCAAGGAGAAGAGCATCTCCTGGGTCACCGATACCGCCGTCGCCGCCCACAACCTCGGCGCATACATCATCGTTATCCACGCCGCATCCTACGGCAAAAGCCCGGAGACCGCCCTCCCCAACGTGATAGACGGGATGAGGAAATGCAAGGACTTCCTGGACGACCAGGGCGTCAAGGATGTGATCCTGGGCATCGAGACCATGGGGAAGCTGGGTCAGTTCGGCACCCTGGAGGAGATCGGCAAGGTCATGGACGAGGTCGACGGGGTCAGACCGGTATTGGATGTCGCCCATGTGCATGCACGCGGGCACGGATGGATCAAGACCAGGGACGACATGCAATCGCTGATAGACGAGTTCTTCCCGCTGTGCGGGGATATTGCGCATTTCCACATCAGCTGCATCAACTTCGGCGACAAGGGGGAGATAAACCACCTACCCCTGGAGACCAAGGACCCGGACCTGCAGCTGCTGGCCGATATCCTGGACGATTCCAAGCAGGAATGCACCTTCATCTGCGAGTCCCCGCTGATCGAGAAGGATGCCGTGGTGTTCAGGGACATGTTCCCCAGCTTCAGGCGCCGAATGCGTGATGATAACAGTTTTTATATCGGTACCCGATAGCCCGAACAACCATGCCACTGTGGCTCAGCGGTAGAGCAACGGTTTCGTAAACCGTGGGCCGGGGGTTCGATTCCCTCCAGTGGCTCTTATTATTCTTCAAAAGGTGGACAGTACACCCATCAATCGCCTTCGATTTAGGGCGCTATGAAATCGCTGGTTCTCCGATCTCCTGACCGCCTTTACCTCATCGTCTATCTCCTCGAGACTGACATCCTCCGGGTATCTGTCCCTCATAGCGCGCCTCGCCCCGAGGAAGCCCTCCCATGGATCCTTCCCGCTCTGGGTCCTTACGATGCGGGTCTCCCTGTCTATTTCCATCAGTCCTTCTTCATGTAGGTGTTGACGATCTTGATGGCGCAGACGTCGCCGCACATGGAGCATCCCTCGGATTCCTCCGTGCAGCCCCTGCGCCTGTACCTGCGGGCCTTCTCCTCGTCTATGCAGGTGCCGAACATGGTCTCCCAGTCCAGGGCCTTCCTGGCGCGGGCCATGCGGGAGTCCCTCTCCCTGCCTATGCCCCTGCTCAGATCGCCCACGTGGGCGGCTATCTTGGAAGCTATGACGCCTTCCCTGACATCGTCCACGTCCGGTAGCGACAGATGCTCCGCGGGCGTGAGGTAGCACAGGAAATCCGCCCCGTTCTGGGCGGCCACGGCGCCGCCGATGGCGCCGACGATGTGGTCGTATCCGGGGGCGATATCCGTTACGAGCGGACCGAGGACGTAGAACGGGGCCCCGTGGCACAGCCTCTTCTCCAGCTGCATGTTCATGGGGACCTGGTCCAGCGGAACGTGCCCCGGACCCTCCACCATGCTCTGCACGCCGGCCTCGCGGGCCCTCTTGACCAGATGACCCAGCGTCATCAGTTCGGTGAGCTGCGCCTGGTCCGATGCGTCATCGATGCAGCCGGGCCTGAACCCGTCCCCGAGGGACAGGGTGAACTCGTACTTGCGGGCCATCTCCAGAAGGTAATCGAAGTTCTTGTAGAGGGGGTTCTCCTCGTCGTTGTGGAGGATCCAGGCGGTCAGGAAGGAACCGCCGCGGGAGACGACGTCCGTCATCCTGTCGGCCTTCTTCAGCCAGGAAACGCTCTCCTTGGTTATGCCGCAGTGGACGGTCATGAAATCCATCCCGTCTTTGGCGTGCTTCTCGATCCCGTTGAAGATGTCGTCCTCGCTCATCTCCACCACGGCGTTCCTCCTGGCGGCGGTGAGGCCGGTCTGGTATATCGGGACTGAACCCATCATCACGGGGCACTCCTTCAGGAGCCTGGCGCGGATGGCGTCGATGTCTCAGCCGGTGCTTAGGTCCATTACGGCGTCCGCTCCGTATTTGATGGCGATATCCAGCTTCTTCAGCTCGGCATCCAGGTCCACGATGTCCCTGGAGGTCCCCAGATTCACGTTGATCTTGACGGAGAGCCCCTCGCCTATGGCGGCCGGCTCCGCGTCGTGGACCGGGTTGTGGGGGGCGCAGATGCGCCCGGATGCTATCCCGTTGCGAATGAATTCGGGGCTGACGCCCTCCTTCTCCGCGATGGACTTCATGAGGTCTGTGGTCTCGCCCCTGCGGGCCTGGTCCATGATGGTGCTCATTCGAATCGGTATAACAATCGCCAGGATGTTATAAAACAATGCGATGGGAGAATGCATACCGAGGCCCGGATAGCCGGACCCCGCTTGGAACTTGAAAAACTGTCTCCGCCCATTAATACATTAAAATAGGATAGAGTGGATGATGTGCATAGTCGCGTTAAGCCCCGTACAGTGGCCGCCGGATGGTGGCCCTTAGTCTGTACGGGCAACGGCTATCTTCTCGCATCTAGCCAGATTACATCTGTTCTGAGCACGATTGCTCTTTGCTATGGTCTCGAGCTCCGTCTCGGATATGAAACGGTTACGGTGCCAAGGGCTCTCTTATAGAGTTCGATCTAGATTGCAATAATGCCCGGATTGCAGCATAAACACAAAGAAATCGCGGCTTGACGGACCTGCGGACCTCGTCCACGGACACCCCGTTCTCCTCCGCAAGGCGT
>CAMMYR010000098.1 GCA_946528255.1 uncultured Methanomicrobiales archaeon
ACAGGAGCTTGTAACCGGCGCGGTAGGCGTCGCTGAGGACGTAGTTGAACGTGTAGTAGATGTCGCTGCCGTCGATGCATTCGTAGGTATCTCCCCTGGACGGTGTGGCATCTCCGGTGCGGGTGTAGGCGCAGCCGTACTTGTCCTTGTAGTAGGAGCCCTCGGGGATGTCCGCGGGATCCGTGATAACATGGGCGGTCTCGACATCGCCGGTCTTGGTGTAGACCGTGCATCTGACGAACTCGTACGAGCTGCCGACGGCTTTCCAGATATTGCCGTACTTGTCGGAGTAGCGGAGCACCGTCTCGATGCCCTCCTCGGTCTCGACATCCTCGTAGAACTGGACCAGGACGTCCTCGTCCATGCAGAAGTAGTTCCCCATGGTGTCGGGGTAGTATCTGACGGTTCCGCCGTCCTGGGCGATGTAGTAGGTTCCGTACTTGGCATCCTCCCTCTCGTCGTACTTGACGCCGTCGGCATCCGTCCAGACGCCTCCGACCTTCTTCAGGCCTTCGGGCCCGTAGGGGTAGACGAGGTAGTTGCTGGGAGGGGAGACCTTGGCGGTGGAGTCCGTGGTGCCGACGTCCATGTCGATCTCCAACGCAATGTTGGATGTGATGGCGTACAGCCTCAGCACCGGCATCCCCTCGGGGCCCAGCTCGCTGATGTTGACCATGGCCCTCGTGAGGGTGCTGTCGGGGTAGACGACGGTGGCCTCGCCCGTCAGATCGTTGTCGTAGTAGGATCTCCACTGGACGAACTTCTGGCCGGCCAGCAGGGCGGAGATCTCGCTCTGGACAGACATGATCAGGTTGTTTCCCGCGGCATCCGGGACGTCGAATTCGCTCGCCATCCTGATTGTCGGGAGCAGGTCCACGTCCGTCACGACCCCATCGACGATCTCCTTGACCGTCTTCAAGATGTAATCGTCCTTGCCGGGGGTGACCAGCTTGGTCCAGCCGTCGGCGCCTTGGTACCAGAACTCCAGCTTGATCTCGATCCCGACCCACTTGGCATAGAGGGTGATATCGCCGTCGACCCTGTCGTAGGATGGGTCCCACATGTTGACCAGGGTCCTCTCCTTGTACCATCCCCTGAATTCGAATCCGCTCTTGTCGGGCGGGGCGATCTGGTCCGTCCTGATCCTGGTTCCCGTGGAATCCTCGGGGAGGTACATCCTGGCGTACGAGCCGTCCATGGCGTCGAACGTAACCGCGTACATGTACCTGGCGTACAGGTCCAGGCCGTAGATGTGATGCTCCGAGTCATAGCTGCCGGTCAGGGGTACTTCGTGGTTGTATGGGATCGTGAAATCGCGGTCCATGAACCATCCCGCGAACCCATTGCCCGCATCGGGGCATTGGGAGACGGTCAGGATGCTGCCGTAGGGGTACTCCATGACCACGGTGTCCATGCCGCGGATACCGTTGAATCTGACCGATACCACCGGCCTCTTCTCGATATGGAGGGTGACCTTGGAGGATGTGTAATCGGAGCCGTCGGAATCCGCGAGGCGGAATCCGATCTCGAACTGGTCCCCGGAGAAACCCCCCACGGTGTATCCGCTGACGGAGTACCTGATGGTGGCTATCGAGAGCCCGGTCAGCGTACCGATGATCTTGGCGTCGCCCCATGCGTAGTCGCCAGCTTCCATGGGTCCGACGAGGTTGGCAATCCCTGTGGTCATCCAGCCGGTGGTGTTGTCGGGGTTGAGAACGGATGCGATGGAGACCGTAACGCCCTCGGGTATGGCCTGATGCGTCACGATCCTCAGATCCTTCATCACGCCGGTGTTGGGGATGATGACGTCGGAGTAGCCCTGTTGCTTCCCTTCGTAGGCATCGGTCCTCACCTTGACGTCGTAGTCGGTATCGGTCACGGAACTGCCGTTGACCACGTAGATGTCAACGCGGACCTCGATGTCGGATGTGGGTATCTCGATGTTGTCGGTCCTGCCGTCCGCGCCGGTGATGCCGACTGTGGATATCTCCTGGAAGTTCAGGGTGACGTAGCCCACGTAGGCGGTCGGGTTGTTGGCCAGCCCGGTGGCCATGATGTTGAGCTTGTACGTTCCGGCGGACGAGGACCCGCCCACGGCGTCCAGGATCACCTGGTTGGGGCTGCCCTCCATGAAGTAAGCGGCATTCTTCTGACCGTCCCACAGGCCGTCGAAGGCATAGGTGGACCTGGCGACAAGCGAAGGCCCGCCGCCGACTGGGGATACTCCGAATATCAGCCCGAGCTCCCTGACGCCCTGGGAGGACCCCGGGGTGGTGAAGGAATAGTCCGGACCCAGCGATGTGAATCCTCCTCCGATGTACTTGATGGAGGTGTCCCCTACCAGCTTCATGATGTCCACCGTGGTGCCGGCGGAGACGAGGCCGGAGGAGCCGTCGCCGAACAGGTTGACCGATGCGGCCCTCTTCTCGGTACCGGCGATGAACCAGCAGCTGGAGTCGGGTCCGAATTCGGTCCTGTTGGCGATGTAGAACGTACCGTTCTTGGACATTACGAATCCGCCGGGGGACGAGGAGTTCCCGATCACGTAGGCACCGTAGTCGCCGGAGCCGCGGATCTCCAGCTCGAAGTATCCGTTGACATAACCGTATTCGCCGTCCGAGCGGACATGGAATGTGGATCCGCCGGTGAAGGCGATGGTGTTGGAGGGGTTGGCGGCTATCGTCGCCCTGTTGTTGACATCGACGCTGTGGAGCTCGCCGACGTTGTCGGCGGGGGGGTGGATCGTGAGGGCGGTTCCGTTCTTGAGCGTGAGGGATCCGATGTCGTAGAGGCTGGCCATTCCGCTGGGGTTGACCGTGTTCCTCCCGGTGACGACGATGGTGGATTCGACGATATTGACGGTCGTGGCGCGGTGTATGCCGGTCATTCCGGAGGTGTTGTTGAACTCCACCATCTCGATGGTTGTGCTCATGCCGGTCCTGCTGGCGTTACCGCTCCCCATCACGCTGCCGCTCATAACTATCTGGGTGGTGCCCTTGGCCCCGTTACCGAATATGTTCACCAGGCCGTGCCCCTGCACCAGCGTGCTCGCCTCGCTGAACGGGGTGACCGTGGTCTCGATGGAATCGTCCGACAGGCTGATGTTTCCTCCGGCGTATGCCGATGTCAGCCTGATGTACTTGTAATCGGTGCCGTCGTAGAACGAGGGGGAGATGAGGACCCCATTTTCCTCGAATATGAATCCGATGTAGATCTCGGTGTTACCCCAGGTCTTGCCCAGGAATCCGCCTCCGTAGACGGATCCGGTGATGTCGGCCTGGTCGATGACCACTATGGATGTGGACGTGTACTCGCCATTGGAGTTCAGGGTCTTGTTGCCGTCGTCTCCCTTGGAGGACCCTCCGTATACGGAACCGCCGATCTTGGCGGATGATCCCTGGCCCCTGGTGGACGGACCGGAGATGTAGACTCCCCTGTCGCCGGAGACGGCTATGATATCCTCTACTCCCAGGCCGCCTCCGAAGATGTTCAGGTCCACGGTTCCGCCCTTCATGATGACCTTGGTGGAACCCGCGACCTTTCCGATCGCCCCTCCTCCGTAGACGCTGCCGAAGACGTGGCCGCCGGTCATGGTGACGGTGGCATCGCCGGTGACCTTGGCGTAATCCCAGTAGCTGCCTGATTCGCCGGTGAACTCTGTGGAGGAATCATACTCGATTCCGCCGTCGGTGTTGAACCAGGGAAGCAGGAAGAACGGGTCGTCGCCGTCCAGATCGGTGCAGTCCACGCACATGGATTCGGTGCGGTCCTCGAACACGTACGAGGAGCCGATCTTGACCATGCCGACACCCTCTCCGCCGCCGTAGACGGACCCCTCGATGATACCGCCCTCGATCTTCACGTTGACGGTGCCGAAGACGGAGGCCACCAGAACGGGCTTCTTGTTGACCTTCTCGCTGTTGAACACGGTCAGATCGCCGTAGGTCTTCAGCTTGGGCACGGACATCCCGCCCCCGAACACGTCCCCGTGTATCTTCGCATCGCCGGAGATGGCGACGTTGATGTTACCGTACACATAGGATTTACCTGTGGATGATTTGTAATCGGCCACGGCATTGACGAAGCTGCCGTCGGGATCGTGGCGGATCTTGTCCAGTCCTCCGGAGCCGCCGCCGTAGACGGAGCCGAAGACCTCTCCGCCGGTGACGGAGATGCTGACGGTCAGGTTGTCTATGGCCGTCTCGTTCCCGATGGTCCCCCTGTATCCTCCTCCGAAGACATTGCCGACCTTCCCGCCGGCGACGACCACATCGATGGTGGTGCCCGCGGAGGC
>CAMMYR010000099.1 GCA_946528255.1 uncultured Methanomicrobiales archaeon
GTATACTTGTGGCTTCGGGAGCCATAGACTCCGGTTCAAATCCGGGCGGGCCCACCATTCACCTCCGGATTCTGAACGATGGCCTTTCTTTAGTCTGAATCCAAACGATTCTATCCCTGCCCCAATCCCGATATATACGCCATACCCCAATTCGCGATCAGTGATTGGAAAATGATCTTCTTCCAAGATACAAGATCTATAGGGTTGATCTTCTGGATCGTCGCGATCCTGCTGGCAGCCAACGCGGCGCTCCTCCTGGCCGGCGCGTTCGCGGACGACATCCTGGAGATCCCGGATGAAGTGACGGACGGGCGGATGTTCTGCCTGCTGACGGGCGCCGGCAGCGTAGTATCCGCCCTGATCTACGCGGGCAACGCCCACAGGACCATGGCCACCAGGAGGACGAGGCTCGAAGTGGTCCGCAGTTACATCAGGGTCATCGGGCTGTGCATGCTCATCAGCGGCATCAGCGGCGCGCTTGCTCTCCACCTCTACACGGACGAGCCCGACACAGGCTTCTACATCGCCATCGTGACCATCGTGCTCTCCGCGATCGTCCTCGCGATAGCGTCGATCATCGCGAACGGCAGGACGGGCCCCGTCAAGAAGGTCGTATGGGGCGTCCTGGTCATCGCCTTCGCGCTGATGGCCCTGGAAGCGGTCCTCCCCGCAGGGGATTACTGGGAGTTCGCGGAGCACGTGGCCCACATGATCATCGCGGTCTTCATGATATCCTTCATCGCCGACAGCGATGTCAGGAAGGAGATGGGGGTGAGCGGATGATAGACTGGATCACCCAGATGATCATCATGGCCGATGTCATCTTCCTGCTGGTACTGTTCTTCTCCGAGAGGAACAGCCCTTCGAAGATACTGCTATGGGCGCTCATCATGGTGCTGGTGCCGGTGCTCGGGTTCATCCTCTACATCGTCATCGGCCAGACGTTCTACTCCAGCCTGAAGTTCGGCAGGAAGGGCGCCCGGGACGGGGAGACCGACGACATCGTCCCCGACGAGAAGGACCTCCTGGAGGCCGAGACCGACCCGGACTACAAACGCACGGCCGAGGCCATACTGGCTTCCGGTGGGCTCGGATTCTCCGACGATAACGATGTGAAGCTCTACACCCTTGGCGAGGACAAGTTCAGGGACCTGTACGCGGACCTCAGGGCCGCCGAGAGGTACATCCACCTGGAGTACTACATCATCAGGGACGACGAGCTCGGCAACGAGCTCATGGAGATACTCACCCAGAAGGTCAAGGAGGGCGTGGAGGTCAAGCTCCTGACAGACGATTTCGGTGTCGGCAAGGGCCCCAAGAAGTCCATCAATGTCTTCAAGAAGGCCGGCGGGGAGTTCGCCGTGTTCCACAAGGTCATATGGCTCCTGTTCAGCCCCAAGAAGAACAACCGCAACCACAGGAAGATAGGGATCATCGACGGGAAGATCGCCTACTGCGGCGGTTTCAACATCGGCGACGAGTACCTCGGGAAGGGCCCGTTCGGATTCTGGAGGGACTCCGCGGTGAGGATAACCGGCGGGGCCGTCAAGCCCATACAGGCCAGGTTCCAGATGGATTGGGAGTACGCCACCAAGCGGCCCATGTGCCCGGAGGACAGGATCCAGGACTACTACGGCGTAGAGCCGGAGAAGACCGGCGGCAACAGGGTGCTGACGGTCTCCGGAGGACCGGATGTGGCCGATTTCAATCCGGTCAGGCTGGAGTACCTGGAGCTTATCAGGAACGCGAAGAAGACGGTGTTCCTGCACTCCCCCTACTTCATCCCCGACGGGTCCCTGCAGGACGCCCTGTCCGTGGCCGCCGCCAACGGCGTGGACGTCAGGGTCATCATCCCCGACAAGCCGGACCATATGTTCGTCTACTGGTGCAACATCAGCAGCGCCTACCAGGTCATGGGCAACGGTGTGAAGGTGTACATGTACAACAGGGGTTTCGTCCATTCCAAGACCATGGTCGTGGACGGGAGGTACTGCTCGGTGGGATCCGCCAACTTCGACGACAGGTCGCTGGTGCTGAACTTCGAGACCAACGCCGTGATACTGTCCGAGGAGATCGGCAGGCAGATGGACGAGGCTTTCATGGAGGACCTGGAATACTGCACCCGGTACACCAGGGAGGATTACGAGAACATCAGCGGCTACCAGGCCCTCAGGGTGGCCTTCTCCAGGCTTTTCAGCGGGCTGTCCCGAAACCGCGCAGGGGCCCGGGGTTGCCCGGGCCCCGGAAACCCCTTCCCTCGGCCCCCTTCGTCATCTTCCCGCATTGGCGCATCCCCAGAAGCACGGGCGGTTTGCGCTTTTCGGATTCCTTCCAGGATAGGAGTTTTTCTTCGACGGCCCTTCTCATCATACCGATATATGGTGTGTTGTGTATTCTAATCTATTTTTAGGGGGGGTAAAAAGTGGTCGAGTGCACTATAGGAGAGGGCGGGTCGCAGATGTCTGGCTCTTCGTATGCGCATCAAGCCGGCATGAAGTGCAATCCGCTCTGCCGATCCCGGCTCGGGGGATTCGCTTCCTCATGACGAACGCCGCCACCAGGCAGGATGCGATCGCCGGGCAAGACGGTCATGGTGTTGATCGTTGTCTTTTGCGGCATCACAATTAAACGTCTAATCCCTCATCCACGATTATGAACCGTCTGGAGCTCCGCGGGGAGGTCGGCGAACGCACGTATGAGGCAGGCAGGAAGCTTCTGGAGAGCGGTGCTGTATCCCTTGAGGCGGAGATCGACGGGAGCCTCCGCGTCTATTCGGTAAAGGATAAGCCGCTGATGCACGTGGCCGTATGGGACAGGAAGGGAGCGGTGAGCATCGAATGTGGTTGCACCCCGAAGGCGATGGGGGGCAGGCATTGCGCCGCGGTGTATCTGGCTATGTACGATGATGATGCGGGATACGCCGATGAGATAAGACAGGCCATAAGGGAGCTGGGGGAGATCAGCTTCCATCCGCTGGATTACTGCGGCTAGGCTCCGCAGGATGTGCTGATGACCAGGTTCTACGATTTCATCTAGAAGAAGATAGACAGGAGGATCTCGGTCTTGTGCAGGGGGATAGAAGAGATAAGGGATCCGAAGGAGAGGGAGGGACTCTACAGGAGCCTGTGGGATTCCACGGACGGATTCGAATCGCCGCATGACGAATGGAGCAAGGATGCGATATACGGTAATGGGGGAATGGTGTTCTACGATGGGGATGAACGAGATCGGTTCATGCCAGAAGTAAGGCGGGGAGGGGCCGACCTGTACGTGGTGGTCTCCCAGCCCTTTATCCCGCAGGACCGGTCGCGTTCGGGGTACAGGTGCCTGAGGCCGTGCATCAGCGACGCCTCTATGCATACACCGCCCCTGGGCAGCGTCCTCAGCATATCCGCGCCTTCGACGCGAACCAGCGGCCTGTCCGGATCTCCGTCGTCGTATTCCCCGACGAGGGGGTCGCAGTACACAGCGCTAACGATCCGCCTGTCGCTGAGCATCCGTTTCTCTGTAACGGATGTTGTCCCAGCGGATGCTTTATCAACTGTTTAGGAATTTACATAGTGAGCGCTCTTTAACGTCAAGAGAGAACACAGTTAAAGGCAGCAATGACAATATCTCTTTGATAGTGATCGAAACGCCGTCTAGCAGATGTAACTCCCGGCGTATCATAGTTAGTTATTATTCTATATTCGTTCCAATCACAATTTAACACCAGCAACCAGGCATTGACGAATTTTCGTTTTATTTGATACTGCAGCTATCATCTATACTTACTGATTAGACTTCGAGATACTATGTTCGAGGTGCCGGATTCAGATTTTACCAAACTATTGCAGTTGGGGAGCAATGCAATCCGAATCATGTTTTTCCTTCTGCCTGACCTGTCAAAGTCATACCACCAACACGCCATCGATGGATTAATCAGCGTGATTCATCACATACAACAATACATAGATTGGTAATTTACCACTCTTTCGATTAGTAGAAGCCCTGGAAAATAATCAAAAAATTTTCTGTATTCTAAGAACAATGATGAAATTAACCACACATAGGTACAGTCAAAACCATTACAAATGTATATTTTACTATTGAGATTAATTGTAACAGTCCCATTTTCATTATCGAACGCATCAGCATGGCTTACAGAATCGCCAATAGTTTTGAAATCAGATATTGACTTTGAGATTCCATTGTTGTTTTGGACTAATTCGAACATACAATGACAGGATACGAATCTTTCCCAAAACTCTTGGTCAAATTTGCCATATATCTTTTCATC
>CAMMYR010000100.1 GCA_946528255.1 uncultured Methanomicrobiales archaeon
CCGCCGCGACGACGGCTCCGCCCGACCCGCCGCCGGAAGGCTGCGGGTTGGATGAGACGGGCTGGCTCTCCTCGGTCTCCTGCACCGGTGCAACCGGGGTAGGTGTGGGAGAAGGCTTCACCGGCCTGGGGGTCACCGGGGTCGGCGTGGGCTCCGTGCGGGGCTCCGGGATCACCTCGGGCTCCACCGTGGGTTCCGGGTCGACCTCGGGTTCCACGGACGGCTTCTCCACGGTCTTCCATTCCGCTGTCACGCGCATATCCCTGCTGACGGCCAGGCTGTATCCGCTCCCGTATAGCTCGCCGGTGTCGGAATCCCTCCATCCGGTGAACACGCATCCCTCCTTCTCGGGGGCGGTCCCTCCTCCCAGCCTCACGGTCTCTCCGGCGTACGCCGTCACGGATGTGGCGCGGCCGTCTACCACCGTGGTCACGACGTAGCGGTCCAGTTCGGTGTACACGGGGTACAGGTCGGCATTGCCGGCGACCCTCATCGGGTTGGACGCGGTGAACTCTGCGGAATCCGATCCCTCGGTAGAAGACCATCCCACGTGCCTGCTGTGCTCTTTGGCAGCGGCTTCGATGTCCATGGGGGCCATGGACCCTCCGTAGAGCAGCAATGCCAGATCGCCCTTCGCAGTGCCATGGAAGGTGATGGTGAACACCGCGGTCTCGCTCCACGATGCGATCATATCGATGTCCGCGGAGACGGTTATGCTGTCTCCGCGGTGCTTCGCTTCATCGCCCAGCATCCAGGCGATGAAGGTGCGGAACTCCTCGGTCGGGTCGGGGGTATCGATGATGTACTCCCTGCCATCGTAGGAGATTGTTTCTGATACCACCGAATCGCCGTCGATGAGGCGGACGGTGAACGGCGTCCTGTCGGTGAATACCGGGGTCAGCACAGCGTCCCCGGAGAGCATCAGCTCATCTTCCGGATATATGGGATCGCCGGAACCGTCCATGGTCCAATGGGAGAACCTCTGGGACTCCGATTCCAGCCAGGATCCGTCTATCGCCGAATAGGGGTCGAAATGCCGGACGGTATCCGTCCTGTCGCTCCCCGAGTAGGATACGGTGTGGGAAGCGATCTCCCACTTGCTGGAGGCGGCGGTAGTCCCCAGGGGGATCTCGTCCCCTGCGGAGTACATAGTACCTCCGACATCCCATCCCTTGAATTCCATCCATTGGATGCTCCCGGGTTCGGGGAACGCGTCGCCTATCAGGTAAGGGTATTCGGCGATCAGCCCCGACGTGTCGGCATACTCGGAGGCGGCCGAGTGGTCCAGGGCAAGGGCCAGCCCTTCGACGTACCCCTTCAGCTTAATCTCCGATCCCATGTTCACTATGTCCGTACGGGATATCGACCAGAACGGCGCCTCGCCGTCCACGGTCCATCCGGTCATCCCCTCTATCGAGGGCTTGGGCAGGTCCACCCTGCCCTTGGGGTTCTCCACCACCTTCGGGTCTATCCCGAGCTGGTCGGGGAAGCTTATGGTGCATCTGAAATCCGATGCCCCGCAATCCTCGCCGGGGACGATCGGGAACTCCACGTAGTGGAATACCGAGTAGAACGTCTCGGTGACCTCTATCGGATCCCCGTCGGAATCCCTGAGGACGAAGGTGTCCCCGGCATCCTTGACCTGTATCTTCGCCACGGTGCGCTCGTAGTTGATGTAAACCTCGCTGATATAGGGCATCTTGTCCAGGCGCACCACCATCGGGCCATCTAGGATATTCTCCTGCCCGGTCCTGGCGAACTGCACCGATATGTTGGTGCCCTCGAAGGCCGAAGCCGGGAAGGACGTTATCTTCCTGAGGTCGATGGTCCTGATCCCGCTGTCCTTGAATGCCGCTTCGTTCAGCTGGGTGACGGAGGTCCTCCAGAGCATGGGGGGCTCCAGGCGGGGGCACTTCTCGAAGGCGTGGGCGCCTATGCTGGTCATGGCGCTGGTCATCCACACGCGGGTGACGGTGGAGCCGTAGAAGGCGTAATCCCCGATGGAGGCGACCTGATCCAGCTGGACGAAGCCCAGGTTGGTGCATCCCATGAAGGCCTCCCGGCCGACGGTCTTCACGCTGCCTTCCAGGATGACGCTTATCAGCGTGGTGCAGTTCTTGAAGCAGCCGTCCCTGACGCTGCTGCAGTTCGTCACATAGAGGTACTGGGACGGCAGCGTGCTGTCCGTGTAGCTCCTTCTGTCTGTGTCGTCGATCACGAAGTACTCCGTGGTCTGCGACATGTACTTGTCGCCGTACTTGAGGGCGTCCGCCTCCTCCGTCGCCACCATGGCGGCGGTCACCGGGAGGAGGAGGGCCAACAAGGCCAACGCTAAGATTCTCCTGTTCGTGTTATCCATCCTGCGGGCCGTAGGGCGCCGCGGGAAGGACACGATTCCGCATCGTATTTGAGATGTCCTGAGCTTTCCACGATTGATGGTTACTCGAATCGCTGCGGAGGTACCGCCTTCTCGAAGAGGGAGCGGTCGGCGCCCACGGGGATGGTGGCGTCGAAGCCCACCTTCCAGGTGGTCTTGCCGTGGCTGCTGGGGTCCAGGGAGGACCCGGCGGCGCCTGGGATCTTGAGAATCCTGTCGGCCTGCATCCTGGTGGCCACGGCCCATTCGACCTGCCTGTCGTCGAATATGTCGATGTCGTCGTCCACGATAATCACCTGCTTCATGGACGGGTGGCCGGTGAACGCCGCCATTATGGCGTTCACGCCGTCGCCCTCCTTGTTCTTCTGGATCGAGACGACCCCGTTCAGCCAGCAGCATCCGCCCTCGGTGAGCCTGACATTCTTCACCCTGGGGACCGCCTGCCTGACGGTCTTCAGGATCATGGGCTCCCTGGGCAGGCCCATCAGGAGGTAGTGCTCCCATCCTCCGGGGAGCAGGAGGTGGAACACCGGGTCCGCCGATGTCCAGATCTTATCTATCTTGATGACCGGCTGCATCCTCTCGAAGTCGTAGGTGCCTGTGATGTCCACGAAGGGACCTTCCTTGGTCTCCTCAAGGGTTATCCTGCCCTCCAGCACGTAATCGGTATCCGCCGGGACGAGCAGGCCGTTGTCGCACTTCCCGACCTGCAGGGGCTTCCCGTGGCCTTTGATGCACATCGCCGAAGCAACCTCCAGCTCGTCGGCCCCGAAGTCCATGGACGTGGCCGCTGATAGGAGTGCTTCGGCGCAGGCGCCGATGCATATGGAGATGTTCAGCTCCCTGCCGTCCTTCTTCGCGTTGTTGTACAGCGTGAACAGGTGCCTGGGGACCAGCCTGATGGCGATGGACCCGGAATCCATGATCATCATCCTGTGGAACGACACGTTCCTCTTGCCGCCGTACTCGGCGACGACTATGCCGGATGTGATGTACCTGCCGCCGTCTTCGGGGAAATAGGTGGGGATCGGGAGCTTCATCAGGTCCACGGGGATGGACTTCGCCTTGAACGCGGGTTTCTCCACGACCTCGCAGGGGTGGGGCCTGTCCACGGCCTGGAGGATGTGCTCCACGATGCCGTCTGCGGGGATCCCCAGGGCCTTGGCGATCTTGGCGCGGGTGGAGAAGCGGTTCCCTGCGGCCTTGGCGCCGTTCAGGTCCTCGTAGAGGAAGGTCGCGCCCTGGTCGGACATGAGGTCCCTGGTGACCTGGCCGCCGTCTGGATCCACCTTCCCTTTGATGGTGCGGATGTCTCCGGAAAGTGATTCGATTACTGTCATGCTTGCCCCCATGGCAGAACGCCGTAATAATGGATTGTGCGCGTGACATAGCCAAGACCGATGAGTTTGAGCTTTGTTCTTCTGAATTATAAATTGCAGTTATGCCAATGCCATAAGTTAAAATATAAGCGCAACAATTGTTATTACAGTCACGATAAGCCCCGTACAGTGGCTGCCGGTAGGTGGCCATTAGTCTGTACGGGCAACGACTACCTTCTTCTAAATCTTGGAAAAAAGATCCTTTTCGTCGTATTCATAATGGCGAAAAACAGTTCCAGCTATAAAGTCGGCCACTTGTATGCAAGGACTCTGCTCAGAATCTTTTTTGTCAATTTTTCTAGCGGTGCATCCGTAGGTAGCTAATGAGGTAATTATCGTTTTACGCAACACGCTCAACGATACGAAACTGCTCTTGTCTATGAGAATTTCCAATTCAGTTGGACCCATAATATCGGCAATAGAATTCAATAGTTCCATAAGGACAGCTATGTATAACTCGTTACCCCTTTTGCCAAAATATCTGCCCCTATGGTCATATTTGTCTACTGCAAC
>CAMMYR010000101.1 GCA_946528255.1 uncultured Methanomicrobiales archaeon
CGGAGCCCTTGCCCTCGGTGATGCAGCAGATCCTCTCGAGACCCATACCGGTGTCGACGTTCTTCTGTGCCAGAGGGGTGAAGTTGCCCTTGTCGTCCTTGAAGTACTGCATGAAGACGTTGTTCCAGATCTCGGTGTACTTCCCGCAGTGGCAGGAGGGGCCGCAGTTCTCGGAGCACTTGGGCTTGCCGTTGTCGAAGAATATCTCGGTGTCGGGTCCGCAGGGTCCGGTGAGACCGGCGGGTCCCCACCAGTTGTCCTCCCTTCCGTAGAAGAAGATCTGGTCGTCCCTCAGTCCGTGGGATTTCCAGATCTCGGCGGTCTCGTCGTCGCGGGGGATGTTGTCCTCGCCGGCGAACGCGGTGACGGCCAGCTGGTCGTTGGTGAATCCGAGGTGCTTCGTGAGGAACTCGTAGCTGAAAGCGATGGACTCCTTCTTGAAGTAGTCCCCGAGGGACCAGTTGCCCAGCATCTCGAAGAACGTGAGGTGGCTGGCATCGCCGACCTCGTCGATGTCCCCGGTCCTGACGCACTTCTGGAAATCCACGAGCCTGGTGCCGGCCGGGTGCTTCTGACCCAGGAGGTAGGGCACCAGCGGGTGCATGCCGGCCGTGGTGAATAGCACGGTGGGATCGTTCTCGGGTATGAGCGGTGCGGACCTGATGTATGCGTGGTCCTTGCTCTTGAAGAAATCGACAAAGGTGTCTCTCATCTGTTGGGCGTCCATGATAACCCTCGCTTATGCGGGTTAAGACTTGGAAGTCCTATAAATAGGGCGCGATAGTGAATCAAATCAGATTAGAGAGGGCGTCGGACACCCTGCCCTCCGCTATGATAACTTTCACGCCGTGGGCCTTCAGCATCTTCTCCGCCAGCGGGCCGATCTCCAGCACCACTATGGTGCCGCAGTCCGAGAGCATCGAGGCCACGTTCCTCAGGTGGGTCTTGTGCTCCATGCCCTGGACGCTCATCTTGTCGATGGGCCTGCGGATATCCCCTTCGGAGAATCCGCCATCCTTCAGGTCGTAGATGCGGAACTCCGGGGCGTTGCCGAACCCCCCGTCCACGGATACCCCGTCGGAGGTGGCCACGGCGACCCTGCCCATGTCCCTTATGGACATGACGAACTCCTGATCGTCGTCCTCGGCGGGGCCGCAGCCGCATCCTTTGAATTCCTGGGACCTGTCCTCCCCGAGCTTCCCGATGGCATCCGCCCTGCACTGCCTGCAGTGGCGCATCATCTTAACGTCGAGCCCGCACAGGTCCATGAGCTCCCTCCTCTCCTGGGGGGTGGGTGCCCTGAGATCCGAGAACTTGGTGCCGTCCACAGGTATGAGCGGGAGGATGTTCACGATGTACACCCCCATGTCCCTGACCTTCCTGGCCAGCTCCGGTATGTGGGCATCGTTGATCCCGGGGATCATGACGATGTTGATCTTCACGACCATGCCCAGCTCCACGCATTCCCTGATGCCCTGGAGCTGGCGCTCCAGCAGCAGCTCCGCCGCCTCCCTCCCGCGGAGGGAGCCGTCGGGGCCCCTGACGAAATCGTAGACCTTCTCCCCCACGGCGGGGTCGCAGGCGTTCATCGTCACGGTGATGAACCTCACTCCCAGGTCGTACAGCCTCCTGGAATTGCCGGGGAGTGCCAGGCCGTTGGTGGATACGCAGGTTGTGAGCTCCGGGAACTCCTCCGATATCAGCTTTATCGCTTCGAATGTTTCCTCGTTGGCCAAGGGATCGCCGGGGCCGGCTATGCCTATGACGCTGAGCTCCGGAATCTTCGACTTCACGGCACGGACCTTCTCCAATGCCTGCTGCGGGGTGAGCACCTCGCTGGTGACGCCCGGCCTGGATTCGTTGCTGCAATCGTACTTGCGGTTGCAGTAGTTGCACTGGATGTTGCACTTGGGTGCGACCGGTATGTGCATGCGGGCGAATCTCCTGTGGGCATCCTCGCTGAAGCAGGGGTGCCGCGACAAAGCCAGCTCTATGCGCTCGTCCATAGTGCCACCGAATCGCCTGCGGTGCTTATAATCTTGTTCAGGACAGTCCTAAACTGTTTATCCCTCTAAGCCATGCATCCTCCAATACCGGGGCTGATGCGATGGGCTGGGATAGGGACGGATACGGAGTGGCGGCATGCCTGCTGGCATCCTTCATAACCACCTATTCGCTCATGATGGTGGCCGTCAGCCTGGACGATATCTCGGAGTCGCTGGGCATAACCAACGACGTGGCCCTCCTGTTCACTTGGTCCCCCGTGATATCCACATTCGCCATGAGCGCGTTCTCATCCTCCCTGACCAGCCGTTTCGGGAAGAGGAACGTCATGGTCGCGGGATTGGCCATAACTGCCGTCACATCCACGCTGATCTTCTTCACCACATCCTTCGAGGTGGCGGTGATCCTGCGCATGATGCAGGGCGCGGGGATGTCCTTCCTGTACGTCACCATGGTATCGCTGCTGACAGATCTTTCCGGCGATGACAGGCTGGACAGGAACATGGGATTGAACGTCGTGTTCAGCCAGTCGGCCACCGTGGCCGCGATCCTGCTGGGATACGCATGCACGCCCGTATTCGGGTGGCATTTCATGTGCATCCCGCTGATCCCCCTGTCGGTCCTGGCTATGGCCATGGTCTGGCGCGCCCCCAACACCAAGAAGCCGGACTACGACCCCAGATTCATAGACAATATCCTGCTGACTTCCAGCCTGTTCATGGTCATGTACGGATTGGGCACCATCTCCATGGGCCGCCACTGGATGGTCCTGATCGGATTGGTGCTGTTCGCGGTGTTCGCCGTAAGGCAGCGCGACCGCAGGAACTGGGTGTTCAACTACTCCCTGATGAGGAACCGTGCGTTCAGGACCGCCTGCATCGGATGCGTGGTACTGTTCACCATAATCTACAACGCGACCCAACTGACCTGCAGCTACGTCCAGTTCACCGAGGACAACGGCCTGCTGGAGTTGATCGTGGTATTCCAGATGGTCTCACCGATACTGACGGCCGCGCTCACTCCGGCCGTCACCAGGAAATTCGGCGGGAGCCACCGGACCACTGCGGTGGTCATCGGTTTGGCCATGGCGGTGTTCGCCGCATTGGCCCTCACGGCCATCCACGGGGAGGATGCGGACGATATGATCCTGGTCGTGGCCGTGTTCGTGTCCACCGGATTGGCGGGGGCGCTCTTCACCGCCCCCAACATGGCGATAATGATGTCCACCGTGGATGAGTCCGACCGCAACGACGCATCGTCGATGAACAGCTTCCTGAGGCAGTTCTCGAAGATCAACGGCACCATATTCATGATGGTCCTGATGGCCGGCGTCTCCTCGGCGGATCTGTACGGCACGTTCCACGAGGGCCTGATAATCTTCGGGACCGCCATGGCGATACTGGCCGCTGCGTGCGTGGCCGTGTTCTGGAGATACGATCGCTCGGTCCGCCGATCGCAGCCTGCATTATTCATACTACTATTATTATAAGGGGGCATGGACGAGGACGCGTTCGTCAAATCTATCATGTCCGACCTCAATAGGAACCTCGCCACCGAGCGCATCACCATCGAGCGCATGATCGAGGATGGTCCCCTGTCGTACAAGGTCCGTGACGGATCCGTGGTGGAGGTGCCGAGGGAGCAGGCGGAGATCCTATGGGATGCCTGCCAGAAAGTCGGGGCCTACAACCTGCGCGTCCCAATCTACGTCACATCGGACACCTCCGGGGAGCAGGGGTGCTGGAGGGTGGACGGCAGGATGGAATCAGATGTAGTGTCGCAGCTTCTGGGAAAGAAGAAGATCAAGGACGACTCGATCCGCCTGCACCATGCTGATTATAGGGACCTCCGCCACATCATACCGGAGCTTATCCTGGTGGTATTCTCGCCGTGACCGTCGGGTTTAAGTACAAGTTGTGGGTAGGGGAGGATGCGCTATGTCTGGACGTAGCGTGGTCCGGGGAGCAATCCCGGGGATCGCGAAGCATCGAGACATGGATTCAGCTGGGATTCCAGGTGGACGGGCAAGTGTTATATACTTCCCCAGTTTACGGGAATTTCGCGCCTATCCTTAACAGGGATAGGGATTCAGAATCGAATCAAAACATGCACCCTGACAGAGGTCCTGATCGGGGGAAGAGGAATAGGGCTCCGGTAATGGAGGATGAGTACGGATCAAGCCCGATGATTTCCATTCATACGAAACCTGGACGTGTGCTAGATCATACGCCAGCGGCGATGCTACGCCGCATGGGGGA
>CAMMYR010000102.1 GCA_946528255.1 uncultured Methanomicrobiales archaeon
CCGCGAGGACGTTGCAGTCCAGGGGCATCCTGGACTCGCCCTGCAGGGTGAAGACCTCCACCTTGTCCGTGGTGTTCCCTGCTTTGATGGTGAACTGCCTGCGGACGGTGCTGGGGATCTTGGAGTTCCTTTTTATCATGATTTCATTGATGTACTTCTTGCCGTCCTGGGAGACGGAGAGCACACCGAGGCTGTGGGCGGTGACGTCCTTGATGTCCATGCCGCCCCTGAGGCCGGTGGCGGTGCTGCAGTAGAGCTCCGCGGTGATGGCCGCTCCCTTGGCGACGGCAAGGTCGGTGTCGCTGTGGGCGATGACCTCCCTCCCGGTCATGTCCTTCAGGAACCTGGCGACCGCGGGCATCCTGGTGGATCCGCCGCACAGGAGGATCTCGTCGATGTCGGTCCAGGCCATCCCGAGGGAATCGATGAGGTCGGAGCAGACCTGCTTGGTTGTAATCAGGAGGTACTCGGTCATGGACTCGAACTCATCCCTGGTGAGGGTGTACTTGGCGGTGTAGCCCTGGTAGTTCACCTGTATGGAGACGCTCTCGGCCACGGACAGGGTCTTCTTCCAGCTCTCGGCGCTGACGATCAGCTCGTTCTTGGTGGACAGGTCGTCCCTGGGGTCCATGTCGTACTCGTCCTTGAACTGGTCGCAGACGTACTTGACGATCTGGGCATCCCAGTCCTTGCCTCCGAGGAGGTGGTTGCCGTCGGTTCCGACGACCTCGATGTTACCCTTGCTGATCCTGACGATGGTCACATCGAATGTCCCGCCCCCGAGGTCGTAGACCATGACGGTCTTGTCGGAGGAGTGCTTGTATCCGTAAGAAATGGCGGCCGCGGTGGGCTCGTTGATGATCTTGGGGACCTTGATCCCGCAGCTCTCGCCGGCGCGGATGGTGGCGGTCCTCTGGAAATCATTGAAGTAGGCGGGGACGGTGATGACCGCCTCGGTGATCTTCTCCCCGGCGGCCTTCTCGGCATCCTCTATGAGGTGCTTCAGCAGCATGGCCGAGAGGTCCTCGGAGGTGTAGTCCTTGCCGTTGAAGCTCACTGCGACGGTCCCGTCGCCCATGTTCCTCTTGAACGCGGCGGCGTTGACGCCGGTTCCGTTGGCCTGCATGTCCTTGGCGTCCTCGCCCACGAGGATGTCGCCGTCGTCCAGGAAGCATATGACCGAGGGCGTGATCTCCTTCCCGAAGGAGTTCTGGAGGATCGTCGTCTTGTTCGTGTTCTTGTCGTATCTCGCAACTGCAGAGTAGGTGGTTCCTAAATCGATTCCAACCTTCATATCCCATCGGGTGGTGTATCGCGCATTCTGTATTTAACCAGTGTTACGGTTTACGAATTCCGCAGTGCGGTTTCTTACAGAAAGAAGGGGTTATAACGGGGAAAACCCCGCTACGAATTCCGTAATCGGAATTTCCGGACGCGCATCAGCATGACGACGAGGATGACGATGGCGGCCAATCCGACCGCTCCGTAGACGTACATGAAATCGTTCACCGAGTCCGGGAACGCCACCATGGCGAAGGACAGGGCGATGAGGATCCCGGCCGCGATGACGACCGCCGTTATCAGGGGTTTCTGGATCATTGTGCTCTGTCAGAGATGCAGCCCGGCGGATATTATTGTATCCACGGCCGCCGCTGTGAGAATGCCATGGATCCACGATCAGCCGAAGATCCAAGCAGAGGCCATGGGTCCAATCAATGCGCCGTGTTCCGGCATGGAGCAGGCTCCGAACGGTTTATCAGCGCCCACGGCATAATCCGGGGCATGGAACCATCCGAGCTCTGCGACCAGGCGGTCGATTGCTATCTGACCGACCCCGCCAGATCCTACGAGCTTTTCAGGCAGGCGGCCGAAGCGGGATACCCCAACGGATTCTTCGGCCTGGCAGAGATGAAGCTGGCCGGCAACGCCACCGACAGGGATCCCGAGGGTGCGGCGCAGTTGTACACCGCGGCCGCCGAGGCGGGGCACCCCCCGTCGATGTACAGGCTGGGGATGCTATATTCCGGAGTGGACGGCTTCATGGAGAACAGGGAGCAGTGCAAGTTCTGGTTCGAGAAGGCCGCGGAAGCCGGGATGGTCGAAGCCTATCCGGAGATAGGGGGCATCTACATGTACGGGTACGGCACGCCCCAGGACCCGGAGAGGGCGTTCTACTGGTATTCCAAGGCCGCGGATGCCGGCGATCCCCTGTCGATGTTCAAGGTCGGCTACATGCGCTCCGAGGGAGTCGGATGCCCCAAGGACAAGGACGAGGCAGTGAGGATGTTCATGATGTCCGCCGTCCGCGGGGTGCCGGAGGCGCAGTTCAAGATGGCGTCCATGGCCGTCGCCGGGGAGATCCCCGGTGGCAGGGCCACCGCAGTGCACTGGTACGAGAGCGCCGCCGACCAGGGGTTCATGCCGGCGAAGTTCAACCTCGCCACCATGTGCTACGAGGGCGTGGGCGATGCCAAGGACATGAAGAGGGCCTTCGAGCTCTACAAGGAGGTCGCCGATACCGGCGACGGCGATGCTCTGTTCATGGTCGGCAGGATGTACCTGGAGGGCCTGGGCGTGGATGCAGATGCGGAGAAGGGCTTCGAGTACTTCGGGAAGGCGGCCAGGGCCGGCAACGAGGCGGCGCTGGAGCTGGTCCAGGACATGATGAAGCGCCAGAATGCGCAGTTCGTGAATATAGACGGCCTGGAGCGATCGGTTCTTCAGGTTGGCCCTCAGGTCGTCGAGCTCCTTCTTCAGCTCCGCGATCTGCCCCTCGAGGGCGGCTATCCTGTCCTCTTCGGGATCCGGGAGGTCGTTGTGCATCAGTTCGTCGCAGTCGCACACCTTGATCCCGGCGCGCCTGACGATCCTGCCGGGGACACCCACCACGGTGCAGTGGTCGGGCACGTCGCTCAGGACAACTGAGCCGGCTCCGATGCGCACGTTGTCGCCGATGGTGATGTTCCCCAGTACGGATGCGTTGCACCCGATGACCACGTGGTTGCCCACGGTGGGGTGCCTCTTGCCCTTGTTGAAGGATACGCCTCCCAGGGTGACGCCCTGGTAGATGCAGACGTCCTCGCCGATGACCGCCGTCTCTCCGATAACCACGCCGATGGCGTGGTCCACGAAGAACCTCTTGCCGATGGTGGCGCCGGGGTGGATGTCGCAGCCGGTGAGGTTGATGGATCTGAAATTGAGCTCCCTGGCCTTGTCGAACTCGCCGGCCATCCAGAGCTCGTGGGCCTCCCTGTACAGGCAGACCGCGTGGAATCCTGCGTGGTACCTTATGGCGTCTTCCTCGTCCACGACCGCGGGGTCCTTCTCCATGACGGCCGCTAGGTCATCGGGATCGATCTTCATGGATGGTCAATGGGGGAGGCTGGATAAAACGGTTGCCAGTGAGAGAATGGAAGCTAAGGGTGTTTGTGGCGGCCGCATCGGTGCGGCCGCCGTGGGGTTCAGCGCTTCCTGCCGGTCCAGATCGCGACGACCACGCAGCATGCCGCTGCGGCGGCCACCGCCGCGATGACCACGGACATGACCATGCCGGAGCTGAGGCCCATGACGCCGGCGAAGCTTCCGTAGATGCCTCCGGATGTGCTTCCTCCGGCGTTCCTGCGGGAGTTCTCCTCGATGATGTGCCATATGATCTCGTCCTCGCCGCCGGGGCCGACGCCCTCCTCGCCTCCGCTGGCGTTGGGATCGGCTTTCCAGACGGCCACGAAGACCACGTTGCCCTCGGGCATGGTGAAGGACGTGCCGCCCTTGTGGACCAGCCCGTCCTCGCTGGACAGCCATCCGGCGAACAGGTATCCGTTGATGGAGCCCTTGTACTTCTCGATCACGACCATGGAACCGGGCATGTGGTATGTGGCCACGGGCCCATCGGCGGAGCCGCCGTTGACGTTGTAGGACACGGCGAACGCATCTCCCCAGACGGCGGACAGGTTGATCTCGGTTATGTCGGAGTCCGAGGGGATGATGATGACATCTCTGTCGTGGTACGAGGTGTTGTTCTCATCGTCGTACCACTCGTTCAGGCCCTCGCCCTCGCTCTCGTACTCGTTCTCGTTGATGACCGTCGGGATGTCCTTGCCGATGTACTGGTCGTCCATTTCCCCGTCCCCTCCGTTGGGGTCGAATTCGATAACCACGTAGTTGGTGGTCCACTGGGCGGTCAGGGTGACGTCCTCCTCGGGGAGGACGAGGTGCTGGCGGATGCCGTAGG
>CAMMYR010000103.1 GCA_946528255.1 uncultured Methanomicrobiales archaeon
GTTCTCGACGCCCACGATTGTGTTGAACTCCTCCAGCCCTTCGAGGGTGCCGATGACGCAGATCCTGTCGCCAGCATGGATCTCCAGGGTGTCCACGTCCATTATGAGGACGTCGTCCCTGTAGACTCCGAAGACGGCGAAATCGGACTTGGATTCGATGTTCATGACCACCTGACCCACGATCGGATGCCATTTCTCGATGGCGAAGATGGCCAGGCTCAGGTCCAGGTTCCTCAGGTACTCGAAATCCACCGCGTTCTCGATGACCGCCAGGCGGTACATCTTCTCGGCGGTGATGATCTCCGGGGAGATCAGGATGTCCACGCCGGCCTCCTTGCCCTTCTTGTCCCCGATGAGGAAATCCGGGTCGTTGATGGAGGCGATGGTGGTGATGCCGGGACTGACGCTCTTGGCGTACATGCACACGAAGAGATTGGACGAATCGTCCTTGAGGGCGGAGATGATCATGTCGGCGCCGTGGTTCTCGATGGCGTAATCCAGGTTCTTCGGGTTGGTACCGTCCTCGTGCAGGACCGAAACGTTTAGGCGGGACTTTATGCTCTCCGCTACAGCGCTGTCCAGCTCTATGATGAGCACGTCGTGGATATCGCAGATGGTCTCGGCCGCGATATACCCAACGTTCCCTCCGCCGACGATGATGACTTTCATCGGGATGCCCACTGTGGCGGAATCATTTATAATTTAGGGGAGCCGCTCGGGCGAGTATAGGATGGTCCCTGACTATCCAGAGGCCCTTGTACCAGCCGTATACGGAGTACCTCTCGAACCCGTGGAGATAGTATATAGCCAGAGCCGCGACGGCGAGTATGATGTGGTAGTCGAGGACTGGGTTGTCCTGGGGCGGCATCCAGAGGCTGAACATGCACAGCATGAACGCCACCGTGGCTATGGTGGCGATCTTCGATGCCACCCCGAGTATCAGGCACAGGCCCACCAGAAGCAGACCCGCCATCAGCAGCAGGTCCATGGGGAGATTCGGCTCGATGCCCTGCCAGAAATCCCCGAGTATGCCGCCGGAGCTGTACTTCAGCCATTCGGTGGGGTGGTATCCGAAGAGCATACCCTCCCCCCACGGGGTCCTGTACCCGAGTCCGAACAGCTTGTCCAGGAATCCCCAGAGCAGCAGCCACCCGATGGTGATGCGGAGCAGTGCCAGCAGGAGGGGCCCGCGGTCTTCTTCTTTCAATTGCATGAGGATGTCACAGAGTTGTGGATATAAAACCAGATGTAACCGGGCGGGCGCATTTATTATTAATATCCGTGCCCGTATGGGCAGAATATGTGGAAGCAAGTCAGCGAGGACTTCTGGAGCAAGAACCGCGAATCCAAAGTGGATCAGGTCAACGAGACCGTCGCCGGGATCATCGATATGGTCCGCACCAAGGGCGACGCCGCCCTAATAGAGCTGGCAGAGAAGTTCGACAAGCAGAAGCTCAAGAGCATTGTGGTCACCCGCGAGGAGATAGAGGAGGCATACGAGAAGGTGCCCCCGCAGCTCGTGGAGGAGCTGGAGAACGCGGCATTCAACATCGAGCGCTTCCATCAGATGCAGAAGCCCGCGGGACTGTGGCTCTCCGAAGTGGAGCCCGGCATCACCCTGGGAGTCAAGACCACGCCGCTGGAGAGGGTCGGATGCTACGCCCCCGGCGGCCGCGCGTTCTATCCCAGCACCGTACTGATGACGGTTATCCCAGCCAGGGTGGCCGGCGTGGACGAGATAGTGCTGTTCACTCCCGCGCCCATAAGCCCCGTGGCCCTGGTCGCCGCGGACATCGCCGGCGTGGACGAGATATACAAGAGCGGCGGGGCCCAGGCCATCGCCGCCATGGCCCTCGGTACCGAGAGCGTCGAGCCCGTCCAGAAGATCGTCGGTCCCGGGAACGTCTTCGTTACGGCTGCGAAGATGATGCTCCGCAACAAGGTGGAGATCGACTTCCCCGCGGGGCCCAGCGAGGTCGCCGTGCTGGCCGATTCCTCCGCCGACCCGTTCCTTGTCGCCAATGAACTGGTCGCCCAGGCGGAGCACGACCCGTCCTCCGCCTGCATCCTGGTCACCGACGACCCCTCCCTTCCGGACAAGGTCTGGCCCCACATGGAGTCCGAGATCAAGAACACCCCCAGGAGGGAGATCATCGAGAAGGCCATGGACAATTCAGGTTACATCATAGCCGATTCCCTGGATCTGGCGATCGAGATCATGAATGGCATCGCCCCGGAGCACCTGTCCGTGCAGGTCAGGGACCCTCTGGACGCCCTCTCCAAGATCAGGAACGCAGGTTCCATCTTCGTCGGACCCTACACCCCCGTGGCCGCAGGGGATTACGCATCGGGCACCAACCACGTCCTGCCCACCGCCGGCCACGCCTCCACGGCGTCCGGCCTCAACGTGGCCCACTTCATGAAGACATCCACCGTCCAGATGCTCACCCGCGAGGGCCTGGCATCCATCGCCCCCACCATCGAGACCATAGCCGAGGCCGAGGGCCTCTACGCCCACCGCGACTCGGTGAGGGTCAGAGGGGAGGTAGACGAGGATGACTAAGCGGAAAGCGGCTCCCGCGGAGGAGACCGTAGACCTGTACGACGAGAAGTACTACATCAACAGGGAGCTCTCCTGGCTGGAGTTCAACCGCCGCTGCCTGGAGGAGGCGCAGGATTCATCGAACCCCCTCCTGGAGAGGGTGAAGTTCCTGGCCATCTGCCATTCCAACATGGACGAGTTCTTCATGATCCGCATGCCCGGCATCCTGAAGCGCACGCCCATACCCGGCCCGGATTACTCTTCCGTCAACTACAACACGCTCATGGGCGAGATCACCGACACCGTCCGCGACCTGATCAAGCAGTACGAGGACTGCTGGATGAGCCTCCGCTCGGAGCTCGCCGACAAAGGGGTCCATATCAGCAGGGTCTCCGACCTCAACCCCGACCAGAGCGCCTGGGTCGCTGAGTTCTACAGGGAGAGGCTGCACGCCCTCCTGACGCCGCTGGCGCTGGACGTGTCCCATCCATTCCCGTTCATCTCCAACAACGTCCTGAACATCGCCGTGAAGCTGCAGGGCAGGGACGGCGACTTCATGTACGCCAGGGTCAAGGTGCCCGTGGGAGTCCTCCCGAGATTCGTCAAGGTCCCCACAACCTCCAAGAGGGAGGAGTGCTACGTCTTCATAGAGGACATCATCGAGAACCACATCTCTTCCCTGTTCCCCGGCCTGACCGTGGTCGGCGCATACACCTTCAGGGTCACCCGCAACGCGGATGTCAAGGTGACCATCGACGAGGCCTGCGATTTCATGACCGCGGTGGAGGAATCCCTGGACGACAGGGACATCGGGTTCCCCGTCCGCATGGTCGCCGAGTCCGAGATGCCCGAGGACATGGTGAAGGTGTTCGGAAGGAATCTGGGGCTGCACCCCCTGCAGATCCACCGCGCCGAGGAGATCCTCACCGAGGACCTGTGGCAGATCGTCTCCCTGAAATACCCGAAGATGCACGACAAGCCCTTCGACCCCTACACCCCGCCGGAGCTGGCGGAGGGTATGGACATCTTCGAAGCGATAGCATCCAGGGATTGGATCCTGTACCACCCCTACGAGACCTTCGGGACCATCGTCAGGTTCGTGAACCAGGCCGCCGAGGACGAGGACGTCCAGAGCATCAAGATATGCCTGTACAGGATCGGGAAGGACCCCAGCATAGTTAAGGCCCTGATGAAGGCCCGCGAGAACGGCAAGAACGTCTCCGTCCTCATGGAGCTGAGGGCCAAGTTCGACGAATCCAACAACATCCTCTGGGCCAGGGAGCTGGAGAAGATAGGCGTCCACGTGGTCTACGGACCGGTGGACCTGAAGGTCCACTCCAAGCTGCTCCAGGTCGTCAGGCTCGAGGGCAACAAGCTGGTCAGGTACACCCACATGAGCTCCGGCAACTACAACCCATCCACCGCCAAGCAGTACGGGGACATCTCGTTCCTCACCGCCGACCAGGAGATGGGGGAGGATGTGGGGGAGCTGTTCAACGCCCTCACCGGGTTCTTCGGCCCCAGGATGTACAAGCACCTTCTGGTCGCCCCCCTGACGCTGAAGTCCTCCATCATCGAGAAGATCGAGAGGGAGATAGCGGTCTGCAAGGAGACCGGTTCCGGATACATAGCGCTGAAGGCCAACGGGCTCATCGACGCGGACATCATAGCAT
>CAMMYR010000104.1 GCA_946528255.1 uncultured Methanomicrobiales archaeon
AGGGGCCCGGAGAACGAGGCCCGGATGACCGAGGAGGCCACCGGAGTCAGGACGATCGCCGGGAGGGACCTCATGGTCATGGACGTCGGCGAGACGATAGAGTTCTCGGACGCCGAGGTCAAGGAAGGGGAATGGTACCCCGACTGGTTCCCCCGCAAGAATCATCCGCGATCGACTTCGTAGAATCCGGCCCACCCGTAGAACGTCTTGACGCTTGCATCTGGGGTGCTGATGTTCGTGTTCCCGCCCCTGAGGTATCCGACGGGATGCGGTACCTTCCCGTCATAGCCGCTGGTGCAGAGGCTGTCCACGGAGTAATACAGGACGTCCCCGAACTTCTTGATGCCGCTGTCATCCGATGACAGTATCGCATAGGACTGGGACCTGCTCTTGGATGTGAATCCTGTGCCCCTCAGCTCCTCGTCGGTCCTATCCTGGAAATCATCGAGGGCCACGCCGGAGAATGCGTGCCCGGTCATGCCGCCCATGGCGGTCCTGTATCCGAGCTCCAGGTACAGGGCACAAATCAGCGCGGCGTTATCGTCACAGTCGCCGACCATGTGGTACAGGGTTTCCATTGGAGTGCACCAGTATTCGTCCTGTCCCCAGATGTAGTAGTCCTCGTCCCCCAGCGGGATCCTGGGGGGATAATCCACGCAGACCTGCGGGAACGATGCGATGAAGTCGGCGAACCCCTGGCGGTCGTCGGCGGAACCGCCGATGCGGATGTACTCCGTGCGAAGCTGGGATGCTATGCTGGAGACGGTATCGCTTATAATGACACCCTTCGGCAGGTTCTCGAAGTAGAAGTAGGAGAAGCTGGAGTTCCGGGCTTTGCTGGCATCGTGCTCCGCCAGATAATCGCCCACATCCATCGAGAAGCTTACGGATACCGTATTGGACGTGCCGCCGATGTTCCATTCCCATGAGGCCTGGCGCGATAGCTTGCCTGGCACCACGACCTCGAACTCCTGATCCAAGGCATCGACGGTATACCTCCCGGGCTGCAATTCCACGGACTCCGATTGCTCGTCATATCCGGCGTATACCCTGTCATTGCTTTCCATATAGGAATGCAGCTGATCGAAAACGTGCCAGCTGAAGATCCCCCCGGATTCCGTGGTGAGGACCCCGTCCTCCAGAACGAATCCGTCCGGGAGGTCCGGACCCGGAGGATCCGGATTCGGATCGGAGCCGCCCAGGAAAGCGAAAGCAGCGGCCGCCCCGGCCACCGCCACCGCCGACACCAGGACGGCGATGATCACGGCATTATTGATCGCAATACCTCCACGACGTAGATCCTGTCGGTATCGCGGATGATCTCCGCCAGCTCGGGTTCGAGATAGCCGACCGGGACGCAGTAGTCGAACCTCGTGTCGCAGATGTACACCACATGGGCCCTGTCATCCACCAGGCGCTTGCTGACGACCTCGAAGTGCTCCGGCGGGGTGTAGCGGTCCTCGAATGTATCCAGGAACACACCGGGCAAGACGCTCTCGCCGGCGAAGATCAGCGCGGACTTGTAGCGGGCGGCGGAATAGAGAGCATCGAGCAGGAAGGCCATGTCCTCGCTGTCCCCCATCCCCAGATGGAGGGTCTGCAGCGGGTACGCCCAATACTCGGTCTCCCCGTAGGTGAACAGGTCGCGGCTGCCCCTCTCATCATCCTTGATGTAATGTCCGGGGGCATCCTCGTATACTCTGTCGGGATGGTCTATGCAGCACTGGACGAATGACAGCAGGAAATCCGCATATCCCTGCCTCCCGCCGTAGTTGCTGAACTCTTTCTTATAGGTGTCCGACAGAGCCTTCTCCAGCGCCCTCACGTCCAGATCGGCGACGACGAAGCGGTTGGTGCGCTCCCCCACTGCGTCATGGCGGGGGCCCTTCTTCTCCCAGAACGCGACCAGCTCCTCGTACTCGTAGGTCCATGTGAAGCTCACGGGCTTGGTCATGCCGTTGACCACGGCCTCCCACTCGTACTTCTTGACGATATCGCCCAGCACGGTGACCTTGCCATCGCTGTGTTGCTTCCCGCCGATGTTCAGAATCACATCGTAGCTACCCACCGGCAGATTCAGTGTCTGAGAGCGTATGTGGTTGTATCCGCGGACGCTGTAGGTGCCGTCTCCGGCATCCACCAGGTATTCATCGTGTATCTCCCTGTAAGCCCATTCGGCGGTGCCGGATCCCTTGTAGGTCAGCCTTCCGTCGGCTATGGAGATGTCGTCGTCATCGGCCAGATCCCCCGTTACGGTGGTGGATCCTATCACAGCCGTGGGCGGACCTTGGGACAGGATGAGTATGACCGCTAAAGCGGCGCATGCAGTTGCGGCGGCCAGCAGGACGGGGATCAGCACGCGTGGGCTAGGGCTCATATCAACCAGGATGCATTACGCCGTCATAAGTATGACGGGCGGTCTTGGAGAACGCTTCGATGAAACGGGGGACTATCCCGGGGTCCGACGGGACGGCAACCCTGAAGCGGTCCCTGTCCAACGCCTCGATGTACCTGGGCCTCAGATCCAGGACGCAGGAGACCTTCGGGCCTTTCTCCTCCATCACCACCCTGACCCATGTGAACCCGTCGGTGGCGATGCCCCCGTCCGGATTCCCGATCCTCATCCTCTCCAGCACATCGGCGGTGGCGCGGGATACCGGGCGGTTCATGGATACGATGCAGATGACCAATCCCGGGATCCTGCCCTCTGCTAGCTCCCCGGCGGTGACGTTCTCGTACCCCAGGTGCGTGACCATCGGCGCCACCAGTATCCTGGATGTGGCGTATATGGGGTCCTCCCCGTTCAGGAACCCCTTGTAATTGGGGGCCCAGGCGCCGGATACGGCCATGCCCGCCCTGCGCCTGCCCATGGCCTTGTCAAGCTGGTGGATCGAATACTCCACCTCGGCCTCTATCTCGGAACATCTCGGCATAGCCTCCCTTTCGGCGGGGGCGCTAATAAGCCTAACATGGGGAGGTGCCCGAAAGTGGAAGGGACCCTCTTCGGGATGAACTCCATGGGCTCAGGCCGCTGCGAGCTCTAGTCTGATAGGATGATCATAGTCCATCGTCTGGCCGGTGCGGAGGTAGAGGGTGGCCGTCAGGTCCTCGGTGTCGTAGACGATCGACCATCTGGTGTAATGGGAAAGGTCGGAGCTATCCTGCTTGACGGATACCAGCACGTCCTTGACCCGGTCCTCGTCCATGACGTCCGATGCGTCCAGGGCATCCCTTATGGTATCGTACCTTTGTTGGCTGCTCTCGGATATGGGGACTCCCGTGCCAGGGTGGATGTAATGGTTGGTCATCAGTTCGGTGGGTGTCGCCTTGATCCTCCCGTCGATGACCTCGATCGCCCTGGAATCGCCGGATGTGTCGGTGACGAACAGATGGTAGCATCCCTCGGTCCTCAGGCTGTAATCCTGCAGGAGCTCCACGGCCTTCTCGGCGGAGTCCGCATGGTCGAGTATGATCCTCAGGGCGCAGGTCGCGAAGATCGGCGTCTTACCCGACATATCCATCTCACTGACGTTGTGCACCATGTTGACGCAAACGAAGACGCCCTTCTCGTTGACACCGTCCAGAGGGATGTACGGGGCCGCGTTCAGCCTGACATCGGCGGGCAGCTTGCGATAGTCCTCGTCGGTGTCCACGAACATCCTCATGTCAACGAGGCTCATGGACCGGTAGCAGCCGTCCGCATGGGTGTAGACCACCGCGGGCATGGTGTATCTGTAATCGAAGTTCCTGCCCACGAGGTATCCGGAACCGTCGGCATCGGTCGCCTCGAAGACGGAACAGTTCCCGGGGATGACGCCGTTGATGTACCGCCCGCACGTCACGTTGTCCTTGAGATATTCGTAGAAGTCCGTCAGATCCAGATCGGACGAGCCGTGCCTGAGGTAGTCCTCGAACCCGTAATCCCCTGTCATGTCTATGTAGGCCAGTTTGCCATCGGCATCCACCTTCACGTCGAAGATGACGGTCTGGTCGTCGTCCGGTACAGCGGTGGACAATACCAGCGCAACGACCGCCAAGGCGATCAGGATGGCAAGGGCTATGATGCCCCTCGTTCTTGCGCCCATGGGTACGGTATGGGCTTCAGCATAGAAATTAGTGCCCTCCCCTGGCACATATTTGGAATATTTGACG
>CAMMYR010000105.1 GCA_946528255.1 uncultured Methanomicrobiales archaeon
GTTAAAGCCCAGAATAGGCTGACCGCCGATGCCATGCTTATGCCCAGAGTGTCGCAGATATCGCTGAACTTCTCCTTCGCATCGGAATCTATCCTCATCGTGAAGGATGACTGCGCCATGAATATGTAATCTATAATGCAGTACAAATAAATTACATATGATGATTGCTTTGGATCTCTGGCGATAGCCTGGGGCGACCATGCCAACAATTATCAGAGATTGAGGGCATCACCGAGGCGATGGCCTACGTGAACCACCCCCTGCTGAAGCCCGACTCCGTCGAGGAGCGCCGCTACCAGACCAACATGGTCGAGGGATGCGTAGGCAGGAACTCCCTGGCCATCCTGCCCACCGGCCTCGGGAAGACCATCGTGGCCCTCAGGGTCGCCGCCGAGTTCGCCGACAAGGGCAAGATACTGATACTGGCTCCCACGAAGCCCCTGGTGGATCAGCACCGGGCCGCCTTCGAGGACCTCATGCCATCGGCCAGGGTGGGCATGCTCAACGGGATGATGAAGCCCGAGAAGAGGGCTGGGATCGTCGCATCATCCGACGTCATCATCTCCACCCCGCAATGCGTGGCCAACGACCTGGAATCCAGGCTCTATGATCTGAGCGCGTTCTCCCTCGCCATATTCGACGAGGCCCACCGCGCCACCGGGAACTACGCGTACGTCACCGTGGCCCCGTACTGCCCCGTCAAGTGCAGGATGATCGGCATGACCGCATCCCCTGGCAGCGATGTCAAGAGGATAGAGGAGGTGTGCGAGAACCTGGACCTCAGGAGGATCGACGTCAAGACGGATGACGACCCCGATGTGGCGCCGTACGTGTTCGACACCTATGTCAACAGGATCGAGGTGAACCTGCCGAAGGACCTGGTTGATGCCGTGGGGCTCCTGAGGGATATGCTGGACAGGTATGTGGAGGAGCTCATAAGCCTCCGGCTGATGTCCAGGGGCCAGCTGGCCTCCAAGGGGTCCATAAACAGATTGCAGGAGAACCTCCAGATCAGATTGGCCCGCGGGGAGAAGACCGCGATAATCTTCAGGGGCATGACCCTGGCCGCCATATGCATGAAGCTGCTCCACGCCATCGAATACGCCGAATGCCAGGGCATGACCACGCTCAGGCAGTACCTGTCCAGGCTGGAGGCGGAGACGCTGCAGGAGAAGGGAGGGAAGGGCGCCAGGGAGATAACCGCCCGCCCGGAGTACGCCAAGCTCAGGGCCATCCTGGACACCACCCGCGTGGAGCACCCCAAGGTCTCCAGGGTCATGAGCATCGTCAGCCAGGTCCTGGAATCCGATCCGGGGACCAAGGTCCTGGTCTTCGCCCAGTTCAGGGACACCTGCGACATGCTGGTGGAGAAGATCTCCGGCATACCCCATGCCAGGGTCGGGCTCCTCATCGGGCACGCCAACGGCGGAATGAACCAGAAGGACCAGATCGGCCTCCTGGACAGGTTCCGGTCGGGGGAGCTGAACGTCCTCATCTCCACATCGGTCGGGGAGGAGGGATTGGACGTGTCCAGCACCAACGCGGTGATCTTCTACGAGCCCATACCCTCCGACATCCGCACCATCCAGAGGCGCGGAAGGACCGGCAGGAAGAACGACGGGGAGGTCTACGTCCTGGTGGGCAGGGGGACGCTGGACGAGGTGTACGAGAAGGCCGCCAAGGACAAGGAGGCGGCCATGAGGGAGCGCCTGATGAAGCTGAGCGACCAGCTCAGCAGGGGTCAGTCCAAGATGGTCCGCAAGATGCAGACCAACCTGGACGGATACCGAACCTCTTTTCCGCCCGTGGACTGGTAACCAATAATAACCGCATCGCCGATAGCCCCCGCATGCTCTATTCCGACCTGGCAGAGACCTTCGACCGCCTGGAATCCACCACCAGCCGCCTTGAGATGGCCACCATCATGGCCGATTTCTTCCGCACTGTGGACCCGGACGAGCTCAGGGGGATAATCTACCTCTCCCAGGGGAAGCTCCACCCGGATTTCTTCCCGCAGGTCCTCGGCATGTCGGACAAGCTGGTCCTGAAAGCAATATCCATAGCATCCGGATATCCGGAGAAGGATGCGGAGCAGGCCTGGATAAAGACCGGGGATCCCGGAGAGGTCGCCGAGACGATGATGTCCAAGAAGAAGCAGATGGCCCTCTTCTCGGAGGAGCTGTCCGTCTCCAGGCTCATAGCCGGGCTGACATCGATAGAGAACGCCTCCGGCAAGGACTCCCAGGACAGGAAGATGAAGACCCTAGCCAATCTCCTCCACGACTCCGGGCCCCTGGAGGCCAGGTACCTGTGCAGGATCGTCACCGGCAGGATGAGGGTCGGTGCGGGGGACATGACCATACTGGACGCCCTGGCGGAGGCCTTCGCCACCAAGGAGGACCGCCCCGTGATCGAGAGGGCGTTCAACGTCACCTGCGACATCGGCATGGTGGCGGAGACGCTGGCCAAGGGCGGCATGGACGCCATAAGGCAGGTGGGCGTCGTGGTCGGCAACCCCGTGAAGGTCATGCTGGCCGAGAGGCTCCCGTCGATCTCCGAAGTGGTGGAGAAGATGGGCGGAAGATGCGCCATGGAGTACAAGTACGACGGGATCAGGGTGCAGGCGCACATCGGCAAGGATTCGGTGAAGCTGTACTCCAGGAGGCTGGAGGACCTGACATCCAATTTCCCCGACATAGCCCAGGAGCTCAGATCCAAATGCAAGGCGGATGAGGCCATAGTCGAGGGGGAATGCGTCGCCATCGACCCCGAGACCGGGTTCATGCTGCCGTTCCAGAACGTCACCCACCGCCGCAGGAAGAACGATATGGACTCCGCGGTGAAGGAGGTGCCGGTCAGGATCTTCCTGTTCGATATCCTCTACGACGGGCAGGACCGCACCGGCATGGCCTATCCGGACAGGAGGGCGCTGCTCGGGGAGACCTTCGAGCTCGGAGGCATGGTTCAGACCACCACCATGAGGATCGTGGAATCCCCCGAGGAGGGGGAGGACTTCTTCGCCAACGCCATCGGCAACAGGTGCGAGGGGATCATGGCGAAATCCCTGTCCCCGGACTCCGTCTACAGAGCCGGTTCCAGAGGATTCCTCTGGATCAAGTACAAGAAGGATTACCAGCAGGCCCTCACGGACTCCTTCGACCTGGCGGTCGTCGGCGCTTTCTACGGCATGGGCAAGCGCGCCGGGAAGTACGGGGCGCTGCTGATGGCCGCCTACGACCCCGAATCCGGGAGGTTCCAGACCGTCTGCAAGCTCGGGACCGGATTCGACGATGCCTTCCTGGACGGGATGCCGGAGCTGCTCAACGGCACACTATCCGAATCCAAGCCCAGATCCGTGGATGCGGAGATGCAGCCCGATGTGTGGTTCGACCCGGCCGTGGTGCTGGAAGTAGTCGCTGCGGAGATCACGCTCAGCCCGATACACACCGCGGCGATGGACGTCATCAAGGAGGGCGCCGGATTGGGGATAAGGTTCCCCAGGTTCACCGGCCGCGTCAGGGACGATAAGGATCCGGAGCAGTGCACCACGGTCGGGGAGATCGTGGAGATGTACGGAATGCAGGCCCACGATTCGGACGGGCTCTCGGAACGATCGTATAGAATCGGACCTTCCTCAGGACCGCCACTATCAAACATGCGGTCACCGCTATGGCCACGGAGCTCGCCGCTACCGGCAGCCAGTCGCGATCATCCGGTTCGGGCTGGGGGTACTGCCGGCGGTCTAGGATATCGAGGATGTCGTCATCGTCCTCTTCGGGGATCGGCGTCCAGATGGCATACAGCACAACGGTGGACCCATCGGTGTCGCTTAGGGACGTCGCCTGCCTCTTGTAGATCTCCCCCGAACCTTTCGGGTCCTTGCACCATCCCTTCAGGATCGCGCTGGTCTTGTGGATGTCCCTGGGGAGGCTGAAGGTCCCGGTCAGGCTCACGACGGTGCCGTCGGGGGTGTCGCTGCCGCCGTTGGCGTTGTAGACCACGGTGTACGAGTACTCCCTCCATGCGGCCTTCAACGAGATGTCGGAGGTGACCTGCGTCTGGAAGTTGTACTGGACGTCGCCGTC
>CAMMYR010000106.1 GCA_946528255.1 uncultured Methanomicrobiales archaeon
CAAGTCCCAGTACAGGACGTTCAACAAGGAGACGGTGGCCCGCTTGGCACGGGAGATAGCCGAATCCGGCCAGAGCGTCATCGTGACGCACGGAGCGGGTTCCTTCGGGCACATAGTGGCGAAGAAGTTCTACATCAACGAGGGGCTCATCGATTTCAACCAGGTCCCGGCCATAGCCCACGTGCAGTACGACGTGCGCGACCTGAGCCAGATGGTCGTGAACCAGCTGAGGGCCGCCAACATACCCGCGGTATCGGTCGCCCCCGGATCCTGCTTCGTGATGGACAACGGGAAGCTCATAGCCTCCGACACCGAGGCCATCAGGGCGCTGGCCCACATGGGGATCATGCCCGTCCTGTTCGGCGATGTCCTGATGGACCGCTCGAAGGGTTTCGGGATCTGCTCCGGGGACCAGCTGATGGAGCTCCTGTGCGACATATTCAAACCGAATGCGATAGTATTCGTATCGGACATAGACGGCCTCTACACCGACGACCCCAAGACCAACCCCGATGCCAAGCTCATACCCGAGGTCACGAAAGAGCGCCTGGAGCACATCAGATCGGGGAGCAACGTGGACGATGTCACCGGCGGGGTGGTCAACAAGATGGAGGCCATGCTCAGGATGTGCGAGAGCGGCGCCGAGGTGGCGCTGGTCAACGGCAACGTCCCGGGCAGGCTGCTGGCCCTCCTCAGCGGGGAGGATGTCACCTGCACCATGGCGAGAGGTGAGCGATATGGCGATAAAGGACAGGAAAGCGGACCACATCAGGATATGCGCCGAGGAGAGGATCGCTCCCGGATACTGCTATTGGGACGACATAAGGTTCGTCCACAACGCCCTCCCCGAGATCGGGTACGATGACATCGATACATCCTGCACCCTGTTCGGGAAGGATCTGGAATACCCCCTGATAGTCACCGCCATCACCGGCGGATTCCCAGGGGCGGTCAAGATCAACGGCAACATCGCGAAGGCCTGCGCCGAGCTGGGCCTCGGGATGGGTGTCGGAAGCGAGAGGGCCGGGATAACCGGCGTGTGCCCCGAGAGCTACTCCGTCATCAAGGAGCACGATGTGCCCCTGGTGATCGGCAACGTCGGAGCTCCCCAGCTCGTCCGCCAGAACGGGAAGGAGCCCTTCACGTCGGAGATGGTCGGGGAGGCCAGGGACCTGGTCGATGCCGATATCGTCGCCATACACCTGAACTACCTCCAGGAGGTCGTCCAGCCCGAGGGCGACACCAACGGTGCCGGCGTCAGGGACGCCATAAGGCAGATCGCCAGGGAGCACCGCGTCATGGTCAAGGAGACCGGCGCGGGGATCTCCGCCGACGTCGCCATGAGGCTCAAAGGGATAGGCATACAGGGCCTGGACATCGCCGGCATGGGCGGGACCAGCTTCTCGGCGGTCGAGCTCTACAGGGCGATGGATGCCGGGGACGAGATACGCACCGCCATGGGCGAGACGTTCTTCGACTGGGGCATACCTTCGCCGGTATCGCTGTCCCAGTGCGCCGGCTGCGGCCTCCCGCTCATATCCTCCGGCGGCATCCTCGACGGGATACACGTCGCCGCCTCCGTAGCGATGGGGGCATCCGCCGCGGGCGTCGCCAACGTCATCCTGAAGGATGCGATGGAGTCCGCCGAGGCGGTCAAACGCAAGCTTACGATAATATGCGAGGAGCTCAAGGCGGCGATGCTGCTGACCGGGAGCAAGGACCTCGCATCCCTCGCCAAGGCCAGATACGTGGTCCTGGGCGAAACCAAGGAATGGATGGATCAACTATGATGGACGCAAAGGAATACCTGAAGAAGATGTCCGCCCAGCTGGACGGACCCATAAAGAGCTACATCGGCGATGAGGAGCCCAAGAACCTCATGGACGCCACCAAGCAGTACCCCTACAGGGGAGGCAAGCGCATGCGCCCGGCCATGGCAGTCGCCTGCTGCGGAGCGGTCGGCGGGAAGAGGGAGGACGCGATCCCCCTGGCGGTCGCCGTCGAGTACATCCACAATTTCACCCTGATCCACGACGACATCATGGACGGGGACGAGAAGCGCAGGGGCATGGACACCTGCCACGTCGTCTACGGCGAGCCCACCGCCATCCTGGCCGGCGATGCCCTCTTCGCCAAGGCGTACCAGATCATAGCCGATATGGACATCCCGGCGGACAGGATGAAGTGGGCCCTGCAGTACGTCAGCAAGGCCGTCTGGGACCTCGCCAGGGGACAGCAGATGGACGTCAACAACGAGGGACATATCGTCTCCGAGGACGTCTACATCGAGACCATCAAGCTGAAGACCAGCGTCCTCTTCGCCGCTGCGGCCGCCGGCGGTGCCATCATCGGTGGCGCGGACAAGAAGACCGTGGAGGCCATCAACTCCTACGCCCTCGACCTGGGTCTTGGATTCCAGATGTTCGACGACTACCTGGGTATCGCCGGGGACTCCAGCAAGACCGGGAAATCCGTCGGCAACGATATCCGCAAGGGCAAGTGCACCTGCATGGTCACCCACGCCATCAGGACCATCAAGGACCCCAAGGTCCTGGAGGAGTTCAAGTCCATCTTGGGCAACATGGATGCCACCGACGAGCAGTGCCAGCGCGCCAAGCAGATCATGCAGGACGCCGGCTCCATCGATTATGCCCTGGACCTCGCCAAGAAGAAGGTGGACAACGCGATCTCCATGATCTCGTCGCTGCCCGAGAGCGAGGACAAGGAGTTCATGATCGCTCTGGCTAAGTACGCCATCGACAGGGATGTGCGATTTCGCACATCCTCGATGCCCGTCTCCGTGATGCGGTAGAGCACCGAGCGTCCCTCCGGGATGCTCCGGTGCTTCATCATCACTGCAACCCTCTTACCCTCTCCCCTCTTATCCAGGCGGATGATCGTCTTGGCATTGTGATGGAGGGCGTGCCCTCCGAGGAACTCCACTCCGCCGTTCTGGATGTTGGCGTACACCTGGGAAGTGGCCATTATGGCGATCTCGTACTTCCTGGCGGTGTTCAGGAGAACCTCGGTCTGCCTGACGAACTCGTTCCTGGTGGCGACGTCGTCGTGGTTCAGGCGGTAGAACATGGTGAGGGAATCGATGACCACGAGGGATATCGTCCCGTGGGAGGCCAGCTTCTCGATCTTGTCGATGCGGTCGGACTGCTCCTCGAAGCTGTGGACCTGGAAGATCAGGAGGTTCTTCATGGCCTCCTCGTCGCCCCTGAATACCTGCATCATGCGGTCCCCGGAAAGGCCCTCGGTATCGATATAGGCGACCTTCTTCCCCTGGCTGGCTATGTTGCGGGCTATCTGCAGGCAGACGTTCGTCTTACCTGCCCCTGCCTCACCGTAAATGAGCGTAACGCTCCCGCTCTCTATCCCCCCGCCCAACAGGCGGTCGAAGTTAGAGCATCCCAGCGGAATCCTTTCCACGGAAACCGAAAAGCGGTACTGATGATAAAAGGACTTGTATAGAACAGGGGGAAAATGTTTGGGGGCCCCGGAGGGCCCCGTTGGATCAGGATGTGCCGTTCTTGGGATCGTCGGAGGAGGATTCCTTCACGGGCTTGACATCGTCGATGTCGTAGTCGATGCCCTCCTGGTACTGCTCCCCCTTCATCGCATAGACGGGGATGGCCGCCAGGAACACCACCGCGTAGATGATGATGGCTATCGCCACGATGACCACGATCGCGATGACGAGTATGTTGACTACCGCATCGAGCACTCCGTCCTGGGTAAGCGCCCAGGCGCAGACCGCGATCAGGGCGATGACTCCGATCGCGATGAGGACCAGCCCCAATGCGGACTTGCCGGTCTTCGCTACTTTCATGTTTCCATCTGCCATTTTCATTCACCTCGGCTGTTGTTGCTCGGAAGGTAGGGGATGAGCGCGTGCGCCAGATCCGCCAGGGTCATGGACTGTATGACGATCTTGCCGGGCCCGGTCAGGGTGGTGACGAACAGCCCCTCCCCGCCGAACATGGCGGTCTTGATCCCGCCCGCGGCGGAGATGGCGTATTTCACAGTGTCCTCCCACGCCACGGCGTTGGAAGTGGACACCTTGTACACCTCG
>CAMMYR010000107.1 GCA_946528255.1 uncultured Methanomicrobiales archaeon
GATCCGACGGTGGTCCCAGCACCCAGATACTCGAAGCTGGTGTTATAGGAGCTGAGGAACCATACGATGACGGTCGCCAGCAGGATGATGGTACCGGCCTTCTTCACGAACGCCCATCCCCTGTCCAGGGTCGTCTTGCCCACGTTGAACCAGGCGGGAACGTGATAGGGAGGCAGCTCCATGATGAACGGGGCGGGCTTCCCGGCGAACTTCTTGAACTTCTTGAGGATGATTCCGGAGACCAGGATCATGATGATTCCGAGGACGTAGGCGAACACGGCGATCAGACCGTTGTTGCCGAACAGTCCGGCTGCGATGGTCACGATTATGGGAACCTTGGCGCCGCAGGGCATGAACGAGACGGTCATAGCCGTAAGGCGGCGGTCCCTCTCGCTCTCTATGGTGCGTGTGGCCATGATGCCGGGGATGCTGCATCCGATGCCGGTGAGGGCGGGGATGAAGGACTTCCCGGAGAGGCCGAAGTATCTGAAGACGCGGTCCATGACGAACGCGGCCCTGGCCATATACCCGATATCCTCGAGTATGCACAGGGCGAAGAACAGGAACAGCATCTGGGGCAGGAACCCGATGACGGCTCCGACTCCCGCGATTATACCGTCGCACAGCAGCCCGGACAGAGCGGGGCTCACATCGTTGGTATCGCACCAATCCTGCACGACGCCGTTGTAGTGGTCGATCCAATCGTTCAGCAGATTGGTGAAATGGGTACCGATTCCTGGGATGCTGAGGTAATCGTTGTCGATACCGATGATCAGCAGGAACACGGCGGAAAGAGTGATGATGAATATCGGAAGACCCCAGATCCTGTGGGTCACGATGCGGTCGATCCTGTCGGAAACGGTCCCGCGCTCGTCCCTGGGCGCACGGGTCATGGCGCTGGACACGATGTCGGAGATGTCGTTGTACCTGGCATCGGCGATGATCGCATCGCATTCGTCGTCGTGCTCGTCCTCCAGGGACTTGAGTGTATCGGAGATGGACTCCCTCTCGGCCGCATAGGTCTCCGCGACCTCCGGGTCGTTCTCCACCAGCTTGACGGAGTACCACCTGAGGTCCTCGTCGGCCACCTTGCCCTTCAGGGCCTCGGAGGCCGCGGACACGGCTTTCTCTATGCCGTCTCCCAGGGGCACCGGCTCCTGGGGCTTCGCGGCTTTGGCGACCTCCACGGCCTTCCTGACCAGGTTGTCGACCCCGGTCCCGTTCAGGGCTGTGATCGGCACCACGGGGCAGCCGAGCCTGTCGGACAGTTTCCCGACATCGATGGAATCGCCGTTCTTCTCCAGGGCGTCCATCATGTTCAGGGCAACCACGGTGGGGATGCCGGTGTCCAGCACCTGCATCGTGAGGAAAAGGTTCCTCTCCAGATTCGTGGCGTCCACGATGTTGATTACCGCATCGGGGCGGTCCTTTATCAGGAACTCCCTGGAGATGCGCTCCTCGGGGGAGTACGGGGACATGGAGTAGATACCGGGGAGATCCACGATCTCCGCGTCATCCACGCCTTTGAGCTTCCCGCTCTTCCTGTCTATGGTCACTCCCGGCCAGTTCCCGACGCGCTGGTTGGACCCCGTCAGTCTGTTGAACAGCGTGGTCTTCCCGCAGTTCGGGTTGCCGGCCAGGCCTATTGTTATAGCCATTATCATTTCTCCTATGGAATCAGATGGCCGCCCGATGTTGATACAAAGGAGGAGGAAGGCGGTGCTTCTGCTGTTTTCAAATGTTTTCGATCTCTATGTTCTCAGCTTCCGATTTTCTCAGAGTGAGCTCATAGCCCCTCACGGTTATCTCGATGGGGTCGCCCAGAGGCGCGACCTTCCTGACGAAGACATCGCATCCCTTGGTGATGCCCATGTCCATGATGTGGCGCTTGACGGCGCCCTCACCGTGGATCTTGACAACCTTGACGGTGGAGCCAGTAGACGCTTCCTTCAAAGTCACCAGATTATCATCTCTCCGGGTTTACCATGATCTTGGACGCCATGGATCCGTCGACTGCTATCTTCGAACCCCTGACATCCAGAATGAGGTTGTCGCCGGCGCGGTTCACGATGGAAACCGGGCTGCCGACGGTGAAACCGAGTCCGACGAGGAATTTCTTGGTCTCCTCCTTGCCGGATATCCTGAGTATGGTCGCCTTCTCGCCTTTGCGGCACATTGTCAATGGGAGGCTCGGACCGACGGGCGCTCCTGTCGGCATTGCATTGCTGGCGTAGCATACCGCACTCTCAGTCATGGGTTTAGGATTCTCTAAATCATATATAAATTTAATCAGCCCTAAAAAAACTTCGATGTGTCTATATACATCGATGTATCGGTGCTGGATTGCGCTGGTTGGATGAATTGGGGATGAAAATGCGGTGCGATCGGCGCTCGACCATGCGCCTTCCGTCGGCCATGTCGTACCAGCGGTCGGACTCCTCGATGTCCGTAGGGACCCCGTCGCCCAGGCGGTACATGTTGCCCAGCAGGATCTGCGCGCCGGTGTGCCTGTTCATCGCCGCGGACGTGAGCCACTTCACCGCCATGTCGGGATCCTTCTCGACCCCGGCCCCGGTCTTGTAGTACTGGCCCAGGACGAACTGGGCATCGGCGTGGCCCTTCTCGGCGGCTCTCTCCATCCACTCGGCGGACTTGGAGAGGTCCCTTTCGACGGTCTCGTTCCTGAAGTAGATCAGGCCGAGCTCGTACTCGGCGCGGATGTCCTCGGCATCGGCAGCCTTGCTGAAGAGCATCTGGGCCCTGACCACGTCCTTGGGCACGCCCAGGCCGTGGAGGTAGATCTTCCCGAGGAAGTAGGCTGCGGCCATGTTGCCGTGCTGGTAGGACTTCTCGAACCAGTCCCTGGAGGCCCTGTAGTCCTTGGCCATTCCCTGGCCCCTGGCGTACATGAGCCCGAGGCAGTACTCCGCCTCCGGGTTCCCGTTCCTGGATTCCCTCACGAAAATGGAGTAGGCCTCGGTGTAACTCTCCTCGCTCTTGTTGCGGATGATGTACTTGGCCCATTCGAGAGGTTCCATTCCTGATGGATCGGGATTCATTTGGTCTGATATAGGCACCGCCAATATAAGGATACGCTCGCAACGCGGACCCGCACGGGATACGGTTAAGTAAGCGCGGGCGTTTGTCATGGCGTTATGAACCAGTCTCCAACCGATTCCGCAGACCTGTGCCGTACCGCACGCAGGCTCCTAGACGTCAGCGCGATGGACCGCGACCCCGCGAAAGCGTTCGCGGCCGCGACGGAAGCGGCCCAGAAGGGGGAAGCCGATGCGCTCTACCTCCGCGGGCTGATGCTCCTCACCGGGACAGGCACCCAGCAGGACAGGGCCACCGGGGAGGAGGATATCTCCCTGGCGATGTCCAACGGCTCCAGGGAGGCCACCATCGTCTCCGCCGAGCTGTCCAGGAACACGGAGGAGCAGATGTCGAAGCTGCTGCCGCTCAGGATGAAGGGGGAATGCAGGGACACCGTCGCCTGCGCGAAGCTGTTCTCCCTCTACGACAAAGGGGCGGAATGCGCCAGGAAGGACCACTCGGAGGCTGTTAGATTCTACACCGTATGCGCCGAATCCGGCGATGCGGAAGCACAGTACACCGTCGGATTCATGAACCTCATGGGCAAGGGGATCCCGAAGGACAGGGAGACCGCGGAGAAGTGGCTGAGGGCAGCCGCCGACCAGGGGTACGGGAAGGCCATGTTCAGGATGGGCCAGATGTACGAGCAGGGGCTCTGCTACGCCGATCCCGACACCAAGATGGCCATCGAATGGTACAGGAAGGGGGCTGATGCGGGGGACAAGGACTCCCAGTTCGCCCTGGGATGCTTATATTCGATCCCGAAGCAGAGGTTCTCCAGCGACAAGGATGCCGCGCTGATGTTCTCCAAAGCGGCGGGCCAGGGCCATGCGGAGGCCGCATACCAGATAGGGATGATGACCGCCTACGGCCAGGGCGTCAGGCGCGACCCGGAGCAGGCCGTCAGATGGCTGGAGCAGGCCGCCGAGGGCGGATACCAGCAGGCCATGGTCGATTACGCTAACATGTGCTTC
>CAMMYR010000108.1 GCA_946528255.1 uncultured Methanomicrobiales archaeon
CATCAGGGAGTCCGCCGCATTGAAGGCGGATGTGCTGTGCGTGGCGATACAGGGCAGGTCGTCGCTATCCTGCCCGCTTATGAGGGACGATAAGGAGCTGTCCTCCGGCACGCCGGAGGAGATATCGAAGCTGTGCTCCGTGTACAAGAAGCGCGGCCCCGACGGGAAGCGCCACTGCAGGTTCTTCGATAACGTCGAAACAGCGGATCTGGCTCATTGGGAGTCTGTGATCCGCGAACAGCATCTAGAACCGGAGGAGTTCGCCGATCTCTGCGAATCCGAGGGGATATGCCCCTACGAGCTCCAGAAGCTCCTGATGCCCAAGGCGGATGTGATCTGCGCCCCGTATCCGTTCGTATTCATACCGCAGATCCTGGACCGCTTCGTCCAGTGGATGGGCGTCCCGCTGTACAGGACCGTAATCGTCGTGGACGAGGCCCACAACCTGCCGGATTACCTCAGGGACGTGCAGACCGCGGAGCTCGGGATGAGATCGCTGGCACTGGCGGACAAGGAAGCCAGGGAGTACGGGGATCCCGCGATGCACGAGGACCTGAAGCTCACCGACGTCATTGCCGTGGTGGAGGAGATAATCCGCTACGCCGGGAAGGAGTACCTCATAGACGACGACGGCCTGCTGCCGCCGTATTTCCTGGAGGACGAGCTCATGTCCCGCCTCGGGGTTTCATCCGTGGCCATCCAGAGGATATGCAAGGCCATGGAGGACTTCGGGGACACCGTGGAGGAGAAGCGCAAGTCCAAGCGCAAGCTCCCCAGGACATACGTGGGCCACTTAGCCAGATTCCTCCAGTTCTGGTCCATGGCCGATGAATTGACCTATGTGCAATTGATCGTGGGCGAGGAGGGCAACCACAAGCTGCAGATCTACTGCATGGACCCCTCCGGGGCCGCCGGCCCGCTGAGGGAGTGCAGGTCCGCGGTGCTCATGTCCGGTACGCTGGCACCTTTGGATGAATACGCCAGGGAGCTGGGGATAGAGGATCCCAACAAGCTCATGATGACCAGCCAGTTCCCGATCGGGAACCTGATGAAGCTGTACTGCGACAGCGTGACGCTGAAGTACGACGAGAGGTTCCTGGAGGAGAACTACCGCCTCCTGATGGACGGTGTTGTTGACACAGTGAACTCCGTGAGGGTGAACACCGCCGTGTTCTTCCCATCGTACCAGATGATGGACAGGATGATCGCCGACGGATTGGAGGAGAGGCTCGGCAGGGAAATATACTATGAGCGCAGGGGCATGCCCCAGTCCGAGCTGATGGACACCTTCGACAGGTTCAAGATATCGGAGGGCGGGGTGCTGTTCTGCGTCACCGGCGGGAGGATATCCGAGGGATTGGACTTCCCCGACAGGACGCTGGAGCTGGCGGTGCTGATAGGGATACCATTCCCCAAGCCCACTGCCAAATCACGCGCGATGCAGCGCTATTACGACCATATGACCGGGGATGGTACCCTGTATACGGTGTACATCCCCGCATCCAGGAAGATGAGGCAGGCCATCGGCAGGCTCATAAGGTCGGAGACCGACCGCGGCGTCGCCGCGATCTACGACAAGAGGGTCCACATCCTGCCGGATATCGGCGCGGAGCCCTGCGGGGATATACCGGGAGCTGTCCGCAGGTTCTTCTCGGAGCGATCGGAAAGTGCCGGGCCACCACATGGGCTCCAGGGACTTGCTGATCATGAACCCGTTATCGATTATACCAACCAAAAGGTACCTCGGCCTCCGCTCGTCGTCGGACATCGAATCCCACGCTTCGGCGCCGGCCTCCTTGGCCTGCTCCTCGGTCTCGAAGCACTCGATCCTCTCCACGCCGTCCACGTTCCCCAGGAGCATGCCCCAGGTGTATGGTTGGCCGTTGCGGTCGTAGGGGATGGCATTGGCGTAGCATACGCGGTGCCCGGACTCGTCGGTCCATCTGCCCACGGGGTCCTCGCCGGCATCCAATCTCCTGGCGAGCTCCTGCGGCCTCCTGACCGAGAAAATCTGCACCCTGTCCCCCATGAAGACGCGGACATCGTGGCCTTCGATGAGGACGCGGCAGCTTTCGGTAACCCATTCGCGGCCGGGTTCCACGGCTTCGCCTGCTACATTCCTCCCCACGATATCGCTGAACCATTCCACGAGAGACATAGTATCACCATGTTAACTATCCGTGCGGTTGGTTATTAAAGGTATTTGGAATGGGACGTATTGGCCAGTCGGTTTTCATCCATACAATATACAGTATAATGATATTGATGTTGGATGGGTTATTCCATGGGGGCAGGCCCTGCCCTCGGAGGATCAGCTCGGGGACGTCCTTCCTGCCCATCAGCTCATCGATCCCGAACAGCATCACGCCATTCGTCGCGGCGTATTCCACGACCTCCTCCTCGAACCCCGAGAGGGAGAACAGGGCGTATCTGGGATTGGATGATAGGTTCAGGGCCTCGACCCTGCCGATGAGGGTCATCAGGACACCGATCCCCATGGGGTTCGATGTGAATTTGCATTCCCCGAACAGATCCACGGTGCTCTGGCCGACCCTGATCGTCGCCGTCACATCTATGTCGATGTCCGCCAGCATCTTCTTCCCATCGGCTCCCTTCGACAAGGAGCCGTCCCGGTCCCTTTCCGGCACCTTCCCCCACCAGGATCCCACTGCGATGCACGGGTACTTCCTGCGGATCAGATCCCTGCAGTACGGCTCGAAGGCCTTCCCGAGATATGTGGATACCATGGGGCTTATGCGGGAGAACACCCCGCCCTCGGCCTCTATGAGGCCCTGATACTTCTGGAAAACCCCGAAATAGAACCCGGTGAGGGCATCGCGTATGATGTAACCCTCGGATCTCCTGCCGCCGGGGATCGATTCGGATTTGGACAGGATGCCGACGGAGCACAGCTTCTTCAGGCATTCGGATAGCCCCTTGTCCGGCAGGCCGGTCCTGTTCTTAATATCGGTGTAGGTACGGTTCCCGGACGATACGGATTCCAGAACGGCCATCGAATCGGCGGACAGCTTGCCCATCTCCTCCGCTATGTAGTACGGGATATCGGTCGCGAGGGCCCCGTCCCCGCTCATGAGGTAATCGTCTATGATGGAGGCATACGGGCGGTCCCCGGCCATCAGATGGTAGGGCGGCACGCCGCCCAGCGTGATATAGGTCCTGAGCACATCCTCGTCCGAGGATGACGGGTGGAATTCCTTAGCCTCCTCTATGCTCAGCGGGCCCAGGTTCAGGGTGAAGGCGAAGCGCCCGTACAGCGGGTTCTTCCTCTGCATGACCTGTTCCAGCATGAAGGAGGTGGACGATCCGCATATCACGATCATAGTGTCGGTATCGGCGGTCAGCCTGTCCACGAGACGCTGGAGCTCCGATGCCACATATCCTTTGTCATCCATAACATACGGAATCTCGTCGAGGATCAGCAGCGTGCGGGATCCGCGGCATGCTTCCTCTACGAGGGACAGGGCCCTGTGGAACGACTCCGCCGGTTCCGCCCCCACCGTTTCGCATACGATGTCCGTATTGGCGGCCAGCGAAGCCCTGACGAATTGGATGTAGATCGATCTCTTGTCGGCCGCGAATCTCCTGAGGAGCGATGATTTCCCGATGCGGCGCCGGCCGTAGACCATACAGGTCTTCACGGCTTCCCGGTCGTAGATCCTCTGCAGGAAAGCGAGGTCCGATTCGCGCCCGACGAATTTCTCCATGGATTCCCGAAGCATTGGGTGATTATTTAACTTTCTATTTTGAAAGTAAAACAAAATAACTTTCATTTTAGAAAGTTAAAATGGAAGCCATACGGGAACGGAACCGTTCCCATATGGCGTTTCTAATCGGTTTTCCCCTTTCCCGGGGTACTTGGTGGGGCGGATCTCGGTGTTGTCGGGTCTGTTCATGACCGCCTCCCCCACGATGATATGGGGCACGTTCAGGCTGGTCTCTGACTTCTCCGAGCACACTTCATCATCGATCATCCTGCTCTTGATGTTGCATATATCGTCATGTGTATCCAACTTCGAAAATCGCACATATATCCAAAGTTGGTAAAAT
>CAMMYR010000109.1 GCA_946528255.1 uncultured Methanomicrobiales archaeon
TCATCAGGCTGGCCCAGCACATCGACGGACACAACACCACCCGTGCGGCCTACAGGGCACAAGCGCAGAACAATGCCGAGATGCCTGCCGATCCAGATCACGGTGCCGCCAAGGGGGAGTACATCGTCTGGAATTATTTCCAGCAGAACCTCTACAAGATGTGCGCCTATACCGTGATGGGGAGCAAGGATTCGAAGATGTCCATCGGGTACGGGAACACGGGGCAACCGCTGGGCGATGCATATTATGCATCCACGGCTGGGAGTCTGGATGCCAACGGGCCATATTACGGGACCAAAGCGAACAAGACGACGGCGATGAAGATCTTCCTGGAGAACACGTGCGGATCCGTCGCCGAATTGGTGGATGACGTCGAGTTCGTCCATGCCAGGATATACGCGGGGCAGAGGTCGGCACCCGGCGATATGATTGAGAACATGACCGCCATCACCGGCACATACTACCTCGGAGGAACGTATTTAAGCTCTGGAAACAAGACCGGCTTCGCCACATCCATCTACACCGATGCGATAGTATGGGATATGGCGAAAACCGTCGCGAAGCCGACCACTTACGAGTTCAACTGGGCCAACGTCAGATACCAAGGCTCAGCCATGAATGTGGGAGGGGTATGGACCGATTCGCGCAGCACAGAGTACGCGAGCATAGGTCTGACCGCTGCGAACATTCCCCTCGACAATTCTTCCAGGGCCCTGGGCACACGCATAGCCTACGTATTCGACAGGGACCATACGATCCAGAACCCCGTGGATTACCGTCTGGGAGACACCGGGGATACCGGCACAGCTCCAGAGGACAGCAAGCTGTACATGAAGGGCAGCGACGTGGTCCTGAAAGACAAGACCGATTCGATGCAGAACCCCGGCATGATGTTCATCGGCTGGGAGTACGACGGCACAATCTATTCCCCGGGCGAGAAGATACCCATGGGCGATAAGCCGATCACGCTGACCTCGTACTGGGCGCAGCAGTATGCCCTCATCAGATTCGACGGGGGGCAGGCCGAGGGCAGCATGGACTACCAGAACGTCGGGTACGGGAGTCCGACCCAGCTGAGGGCCAACGCCTTCGCCCTGGAGCATTACGGATTCTCCGGCTGGGAGGGCACCGGCAGCGACGGGAAGAGGTACCATTTCGATGATAAGGAAGTGATAGACCTGCCGTCGATGGGCGGGACCCTCACAATCAATCTGACGGCCCAGTGGATGGGCATATACGTGCTCTCCTACAGCGCATCGCACGGTACCGAGCCGGCGCCCGATCAGGTGGAGGCGATGGCGACCGCCACCGTCGTGCTGGCCGATTACCACGGCACCAAGAACGGCGAACACCTGATAGGCTGGTCCCATGGGGGCAAGGTGTACAAGCCGGGCAGCTCATTCGTCATGCCGTATGAAGATGTCGTCATGTCGGCGGTCTGGCACGTCACCGAGGAGTACGATGACGACGACATCATCGACATACTCAAGCACAGGCAGACGGCCGCCAGGCATTCCGCGGACCAGAGGGACTATCTCCCGCTGATAGGCTGCATATGCGCGATCGTATCCGTTCTAGCCGTGGACCTCATCATCCTCTACCATAGGAAGAAGCGATTCGCGGGCTGGAAAATTATATAAGTAAAATGAAAATAGGGAGCATCAAGGGCTGGTAGATCAGCTGGAAGATCGCCTGCTTTGCAAGCAGGAAGTCGCGCGTTCAAATCGCGCCCAGTCCACTCACCTTGTTTCATTCCTCTTGCCGAACGGTCTGTATCCGCTCTCCGTCTTCAGGATCACCCACGATATCAGCGACAGAATCGGCAGTTCTATCAGCGGTCCGATCACAAGTGCCAGCGATATCAGGGGCTGGTCAGGGAACGCCGCCACGGCGATGGCCAGCGCCAAGGGGGAATTCCTCGCCAAGGATGTGAACGAGAGGGCGGTGGTATCTTCGTACGGGAACCCGAGGCACCTGCCGAGGGTCTGGGAGATAGCCAGAAGGATCCCGAAGAAGATCACCAGCGGGATGAACATCTCCACCAGCAGGGCGGTGTTATCCAGGAGCGACTGGCTCTCCGAGGCGAACATCATCACGACTGCTATGCACAGGCAGAGGATCTGAAGATTGTCGCCGTGCGAATCTAGCACGGCATCCGCCCTCTTCCCCCTGTCGGCCGCTTTGACCGCCAGGGCGGCCAGGAACGGGATCACCAGGACCAGCGCCATGCTGGTCAGCAGGGAAACAGCATCCAGGCTCACATCGCTGCCCATGAACAGCATCAGGTACACCGGCATCAGCACGATCTGGAGCACAAGGTTCAGCGGCAGGATGGAGAGTCCCAGCTCCACATTCCCCTTGGACATCCCGGTGAACACGAGGTACCAATCCGTGCAGGGTGTGACCAGGAGCATGATGAGCCCCATCCTGATGTCCACCTCCCCGTCGAAGAACAGCAACCCCAGGGCATATGCCAGTATGGGGGTGAGGACGAAGTTCAGGCACAGGGCGGAGGCGGTGAAGCGCACGTTGGTCAGCGATCTGCCGACCGCCCTCAGGTCCACTCCCAGGAAGAGGATGAACAGCAGCCCCATCAACGGGATCTCTATGAGCAGGGCGGGATCGTCCCCCAGGTCGATGACGCTGCCCAAGCCTATGCCTATCAGGGCGGATGCGATGATGACGGCCGGCTGGAACCTCCCGACTTCCATATACCTAGAATCGGGTAGAATGTAGATAAGAATTCCCGGCCAGACGGCCGGTAAGAGGGGCCGTAGCCCCGTTTATGGAATCGGAACTTGCCCACAACGGCCTTGATCCTCCTGATCCCGGCCGCGGAGCTCTCCTCTTTCTTTATCTTGAATCCCTCGAGCTCGCTGGTGTTGGACACGTGGGGCCCGCCGCACATCTCGGCGGAGACGTCGCCGATCTTGTAGACCTTGACGATCTCGCCGTACTTCTCGGTGAACACCCCCTCCACGCCCTCGGCCTTGGCCTGCTCGTAGGGCATCTCCTCGCAGACCACCGGCAGTCCTGCCTTGATCTGCTCGTTGACCCAATCCTCGATCTGCTTCAGCTCCTCGGGGGTGCACTTCCTGTCGAGGTTGAAGTCGAATCTGAGCCTCTCGGCGGTGATGTTGGATCCCTTCTGGTGGATGTCCGGGCTGACGAACTTCCTGAGGGCAGCGTTCAGAAGGTGGGTCGCGGTGTGCAGCTTGGTGGTGGCCTCGCTGTTGTCCGCCAGTCCTCCCTTGAATGTTCCCCCGTCCCCTCTGGACGCGTCCTGGTGGGTCTTGAACCTGTTGTTGAAGTCGTCGATGTCGACCTTCTTCCCGTTCTCCGCCGCCAGCTCCTGAGTGAGCTCGATGGGGAATCCGAAGGTGTCGTAGAGGTGGAACACCTTCTCGCCGTCCAGGGTCTCGCCCTGGCTCTCGGCCACCATCTCGTTGAACCTCCTCAGGCCCTTGGTCAGGGTCTTCTGGAACTTCTCCTCCTCGGCGGTGATGTTGGTGTAGATGAAGTCCTTGTTCCTCTCCAGCTCGGGGTAGGACTTGGAGTACTCGGATACGATGACCTCCGAGATCTCCCTCATGCAGATCCTGTCGACGCCCAGCTTGGACAGGTACCTGCTGGCCCTCCTGATGAGCCTCCTGAGGATGTATCCCTGGCCGATCTTGGCCGGGACAACCCCGTCGCCGAGGATGAAGGTGGCCGCCCTGAGGTGGTCGGCGATGATGCGGAACGCCCTGGTGGTCTCCTCGTCGGAGCCGTACTTCTTCCCGGAGATGGCCTCGACCTTGCCGATGATCCCGGCGAACAGTGGGGTGTCGTAGACGGTCTCCTTCCCGTTCAGGATGCGGAGGATCCTCTCCAGGCCCATGCCGGTGTCCACGTTCTTCTGGGCCAGGGGCGTGAAGGTTCCGTCGGCGTTCTTGTTGTACTGCATGAAGACGTTGTTCCAGATCTCCGTGAACTTCCCGCAGTGGCAGGAAGGTCCGCAGGAAGGCCCGCACTTGGGCCTGCCGTCGTCGAAGAAGATCTCGGTGTCGGGTCCGCAGGGACCG
>CAMMYR010000110.1 GCA_946528255.1 uncultured Methanomicrobiales archaeon
GCTCGGCGCATGCATGATGCTCATATGCGACATCGTCGGGTTCCTGATAATCGGCTCCACGCTGCAGATCGGAATCGTCACCGCGATGATCGGCGGCCCCATCTTCATGCTCATCCTCATAGCGCAGCAGAAGGAGGTGTGGCGATGACGTTCGGCATCCACATCGAGGACCTGGGCGTGTGCTACGGGGACCTTCGGGTCTGGGAGGATGTAAACCTCGATATAGCGGAGCCGGGCCTGGTGGGGATCCTTGGACCCAACGGCGTGGGGAAATCCACGCTGATGTACACCATAAACAGGATACTGGAGCCCACCGAGGGGAGGATCTTGGTCAATGGGAATGATGTGGCGGATATGGACTACAAGGACATCGCCAAGGTGATCGCCTATGTGCCCCAGGCCTCCAACGAGACTTTCGCCATGTCCGTGCTGGACACCGTTATGATGGGGAGATATCCGGTAGCGGGCTTCACCACATCCGACGATGACGTCAGGATCGCCGCCAGGTGCCTGAAGGTCATGGGCATAACCGACCTGGCCATGAGGGACTTCAACCAATTATCCGCAGGGCAGCACCAGAAGGTGATGATCGCCAGGGGCCTGGCCCAGGAACCGCAGGTCCTGATGTTGGATGAGCCCACATCGAATCTCGATATCTACCATCAGATCTACGTCATGAGGCTGCTGAGGGACATCGCCAGGGCCAACGGGATAATCGTTCTGATCATCTGCCACGACCTCAACATAGCATCAAGGTTCTGCGACCGCCTGATCCTGCTCTCCGAGGGGAGGATCGCGGCGGATGGGACATCGGACGAGGTCATCACCCCGGAGAACATCAAGAGCGTCTACGGCGTCGATTGCGATGTCAACACGGTCGACGGCAGACCGTATGTTGTATTCCATGCGGATGAATCGGATTCCAACAATACGCTCGTGTTCAAGCGCTCTTCCTGCACCGAATGAAACTCCAGGATATCAACCGAGAAGCCCCGCCCGCGCGATGGAATCCTGCGGACGGGCACCTTTCCATCCTATCGCTCATCCGATAATTCCATGGCCACCAGGGGCGCCATGTACACGGGGACCGTGAGCACGCCGTTCATGGAGCCGACGTTGTAATCCCCGAGCTTGTAGCATCTTTCCACATCGTAGCTCTTCTTGTCGCCCATCACCGTCTTCGCGGATTTGGTGTTCCCGGTCTGGGCCTTGACCTCTATCAGGCACGGCTTCCCCTCATGCACAGATACGAAATCGATCTCGAGGCCGCTGTCCTTGCTGAAATAGTACAATCTGACGCCGTTCTTGCCCAGGATATCGGATACCACGTTCTCGAACACGGCCCCCTTGTACGTGTAGAGGTCCCCGGACAGTATGTTCGAGTATATCCCGCGGTCCAGCATCGATACGAACAGCCCGGTGTCGGCCATGTACAGCTTGAATGAGGAATCGTCCTTGTTGCCGTTCAAAGGCAGCTGCAGTTTCAGCAGATTGCAGGACCTGTCCACCAATCCGTAATCCACTAGCCATTGGATCGCAGCGGCGTAAGCCTTCCCCCTGGCGTTCTTCGACATGACCGAATACTGGAACTTCTTGTTCTCCTTGCTGAGCTGGGACGGGATCGATTCGAATACCTGGTTTATGCGGCCGAGCATCTCCGTGTCCGTGATCTCGTTCTCGTTCTCGTCGAGGTATTTCCCGAAATCGTCGCGGTACTGCTCCAGGAGATCGCGCTGCTCCGTCCTCACGGCGTTCATGTCGTTCTCCTCGATGAAGGTGCGGACCACCGAAGGCATCCCGCCGACGCAGATGTACTCGCGGAAGTGGGACATCATGGCCGAATGTATGGGCTCGTCGACCTGCTTCCCGGCGGAGAAGCAATCGCGAACGTGATCGAGGATCGGAGACTGTATCCCCTTCGCCCAGAGGAACTCCTCGAAATCCATCGGGTACATGCGGATGGTGTGCTCGAAACCCACCGGGACATCGCGGTCCTTGCGGTTGTACCCCCTAATGCCCAGAAGGGAGCCGGTAGCGATCACATCGTAGCGGCCGTCCTCGATGAAGGATTTGATGCTGAAGCGCGCCCTGGCGCATTCCTGGATCTCGTCGAAGACGATGACGGTCTTCCCGGGGACGAACCTGGCATCCGGCAATACGGCGGTGAGCCTCAGGGTTATCCGGTCGATGTCGATATCGCCGTCGAAGGCCGACCTGGCGGAGACGGTCTTCTTGAAATCCACGTACACCACGTTCTCGTAGTTATCATGGGCGAATTGCTTCACGGCGACGGTCTTCCCGATCTGCCTGAGGCCCTTGACCACCGCCGCCTTCCGCCTGCACATGCCCGACTCCTTCCATTCGGCGAGGGCATCGGTGATCTTCCTCTTGAACATAATACGATATCCAGATAGATTATTAAAACATTTTTCCAGCGACTTTTTCTGATTTCGTCACGTTTTCCTAGCGACTTTTTTCCTTTTTCGATACATTTTTCCAGCGAGTTTTTCCGCTTTCGTCACGTTTTCCCAGCGACTTTTGATTCCGAGGTAATCCTATGCCGAATGACGCGATGAGAATAAGGGCGTGAACAATGGAAATGGACGCCCGTACCGGGCACCCATCGGGCGCTCGCCTGCACCGATCTCACGATCGCCCTGAACTCACGCCTCTGCAGGTATGTCAGGCAGATGCCTCCGAAGATGTGCACCAGGACCATGCAGTAGATGATCGCTTCGAATGGATCCATCCCGAAGAAGCCGTAGGCCGCCAGTGCGTACAGCCCCAGCTTGAGGAACGCCCAGGCGAACATGTAGTACATCGCGATCTTGGCGCGCTTCATGGCCTGCAGCATCGACGATTCCACGGCCATGAGGGCGCTGAAAGGCACGAGGAGCGCCGACATCCTCAACGTCCACACGAACCTGTCGAACAGGTCGTGCATGCTCTCCTCGTAGGTCATTATGGCCATAAGGGGCTCGGCGCACACGAATATTATCACAGCTGCCAGGATGCCTACCCCGAGGACCAGCTTGAATGTGTAATCGAATCCCACCTTCATCTTCTCCAGGTCCTTCTGGCCGTATGCGGCGGAGCACACGGGCATCATGGCGCTGTCCACGGACCTCCATGGCAGGCTGAATATCCCGATGTACCTCCAGGGATAGTTGTACAGCATGACCGCGACGGTGCCTCCGGCAGCCACGAGGAACACCCTCTGTACGACGTCCGTGACGTTGGATATGAGGTTCTGGGCGGTCTTGGGTCCGCCGATGTTCAGTATCTCCCTCACGGCCTCGGGGGCGATGTTGAACGAGTGCTTGTTCAGCGGGACGACAGTCTTGCGGGAGAGGTACCAGTACAGTCCCAGGGCGACGGCCACGAGGGCGGATAGACAAGTGGACAGCCCGGCTCCGAAGACGCCCATGCCCGCGGTGTAGATCAGGATCGGATCCAGGACCATGTTCAGTATCGCTGCAGTGGCCTGGATCACAGTGGATTTCCTGGCGGCGCCCTCTCCCCTGAGGGTCCCGCCGAGGATCGAATACACCAGTATCGCGGGGGACATGAAGATGTACGGGAGCATGTACTCCCAGCTCTCGGCGCGGACAGCATCCGCGCCCATGAAGTCGATGACCAGATCGAAGGATAACGCCACAAGGACCGAGGATACCACAGCGCAGATGAGACCCAGTATGATGCTGTTGGCGACCAGGTGCCCGGCGTAATGCCCCTCGCCAAGGCGGAAGGATATGGTGGCCGTCGCCGCCACGCCTATACCCAGGCCTGCGCACATTATCAGGCCGTATATCGGAGTGACCACCGCCACCGCCTCGGCGGAGCCGGTGCCCAATCCGGAGACCCAGAAGGTATCGACGAACTGATTGGCTTCGACGACCGCCAGCGCTATGAAGATCGGGAGCACCATGCCCCTGATGGCCCGCTTGGGCTCCCCGAGCAGCCTCTGCAGCTCGGTCTCCTTTCCAACGGCGGCGGTCGAGGACATCTCACTTCGGGATGACTCGTTCCGTAT
>CAMMYR010000111.1 GCA_946528255.1 uncultured Methanomicrobiales archaeon
GGGATTGTCAGGTTCGATCACAGACGGGATCGCCTTCGGATTCCTGGGCTACGCCCTGGCAATGACCGCCACTGGCAGGTACATGCAGATGTCCAGGACCGTCAGGATCCTGTCATGGGTGTTCCTGGGATACTTCATGCTGAACTATTGGATCATCCCGAGTCTGCGATCGGATGCCCGCATCGAAGGGTGGATGAATCGATTATCAAGATGGAAAATGGGGATGAGTGCTCCCGTCGGGATTTGAACCCGAGTCGAAGCCTCGAGAGGGCTTCATGATTGGCCGCTACACCACAGGAGCAACAATGCTCAACATACGGATGTTGTTTATAATGGTTTGGTTCGTCGAACCCAGCATCGGCTTTTCATGAGAATTCCGGGCGCTTGGCTGGCAGCCTCTTGTGCTCCATGCCCTTGACCTGCGCGCGTATCTCCGCGACCTTCGCCCTGTCGATTCCCGTTTCAGATGATATCTCCTGGTCGTTCAGATCAGATTCCATCCCGTAGAGGATCCTGTCCAGGTCGTCGTACTTTATACCCATCTCGGACTCGTCGGTCTGCCCCTCCCACAGTCCGGCGGACGGGGGCTTGGCGATTATCGATTCCGGAACGCCGATCATCCTGGCTATCTGGCGGACCTCGGTCTTGTACATGTTGGCCAGCAGGGTGATGTCGCAGGCCCCGTCGCCGTGCTTGGTGAAGTACCCCATCATGATCTCGCTCTGGTTGCTGGTCCCGACCACCAGGCAGTTCATCTTCTTGGCGTAGTTGTACAGTACGATCATCCTGCAGCGGGCGGAGATGTTCCCCCTCTCCAGGGGGGTCTCCTTCCCGGTGAGCAGCATAGCAGCCAGCGAATCCACCGCGGGCTGTATGTCCACGACCTTGTAGACGGTGCCCCATTCGGAGCTGAGCTCCTTGGTCACCTTGTAGTCCTCGGCCGGGGTCTCCCTGGACGGCATGAATACGGTCATGACCCTCCCAGCACCCAGCGCATCGGCGCAGAGCTTGGTGACGACCGCGGAATCGATCCCGCCGCTCAATCCGATGACGACGCCTTCGGCTCCCGCATCGGCTATGCAGCGCCTGATGAATCCCTTGAGGCTCTCGATGTCTTCGGCGGTGATCTTGGGAATGGTCGTCCCGGACATGCCAGGTACATCGCGCGGCGAACGGTTAAAGCTTTACTTCGAGTCCCTGACCGAAGCGCACAGGACGGCGACCGCGATGCCCATGGCCGCGCATATGAACGTGCAGGGTACGAAGCCGTCCATGAACAGGTCCGGCGGCACGTCCATGATGTCTATGCCCCCTGTGCCGGAGAATACGGTGAACATCATGGCGATCAGCGCCGTGCCGATGGTCCCGCCCACATAGTAGGCCTCGTTCATCAGGGCGGATGCCATATCCCTCTCCGAACCGGAGTGCTCCACCAGGTTGGATCCCATAGGGCCGCCGCAGAACGCCCATCCGAACCCCATGGCGACCATCAGGCCGGACATTATCCCCACGGTTATGCTATCGGCTATGAATCCGAATGCCGCGAAGGAGAACGCGATGGTGACGCCGGTGGCGATGCAGAACGGCCTCCTGCCCTTCCTATCGGACCATCTGGCTATCGGCATCCCCGCGAATGCGGTGACCGTAGCGGAGATGAGCATCACGGCACCTATGGTGGAGGCGGTCTCGCCCATGTAGACCTGTCCGAGGAACGGTAGAAGGTACAGCATCCCCATATAGGACATGTTCGTGAGCATCAAGCAGACGAAAAGCGCGGAGAAGTCGAATCTCCTGAACAGGCTGAGGTTCAGGAGGGGCTTCTCGCGGGTCCTCTCGAACAGCACGAATCCGATCATCCCGATCGCGAACACCGCGGCTGAGACAGCCGTGACTACGATCTTCTCGGGATAGGATGCCATCTCCAGCGCCAGGGTCCCCGCGGCTATGGATGCGAACAGGATCCCCGCACCGGTCCAATCCACGTTCCTGAGCGGCCCCAGCTCCTTCTTGGGCGCAGAGTAGAGCAGCAGAGGGATGGTGATGAGGCCTATCGGTATGTTCACCAGGAATATCCAGTGCCAGCTTGCGAGATCCACTATGAATCCCCCGAGGGCGGGGCCCAGGGCGAACCCCGCGGAAGCCCCTATCGTCAGGACGGCGATCCCGAATCCCAGCTTCTCGCGCGGGAGGTGCTCCGTGCAGCATATGGGGCCGGCTGCGGCCATCATGGCCGCGCCCAATCCCTGCACCCCCCTGGCGGCCAGCAGGAGCTCCAGCGAATCGCTGAGCCCGCAGACCAGGGAGGCTCCGGTGAAAATGGCGAATCCCCAGGCCAGGATCCTCCTCACTCCCCCGTCCGCGGCCAGCCTGGCGAAGGCGACCAGCGTCCCGGCCAGGACCATGAAGTAAGCTATGGCGACCCATGCGACCGTTGCCGTATCGACTCCAAGCGCATCCCCTATATCGGGCAGCGCCACGTTGACGACGCTGCCGTCGATGCCGTCCATGAATGCGGCCACGAATACCACGGCCAGCAGTATGGTGGTCTTACGGGGATCGAGCAGTTCCGCCATGCTACTTCGGATGCATCGGTCATATTTCTAAGCGCGCTTTTTTATCGGCATCAGGCGGTATCGGTGGCATGGCCCTCAGAATCGGGTTATGCCAGCTCCCGTCCGCTCCTTCCAATCCCGAGGCGAACCTCGAAACGGTAAGATCCGTGCTCAGGAGGGATTCGGCGGACGTCCACATATTCCCGGAGATGTTCCTGACCGGATACGGCTCCCGCCTGGACGGCATGGACATGAGGGTGGAGCTCTGCATGGGTGAGATCTCCCGCATCTGCACCGAGACGGACAGGGCGGTGGCCATCGGGTTCCCGAGGTATTCCCAGGACGGGAAGGTGTACAACAGCCTGGCATTCGTGTCCCCCGATGTAACGGTGATCTACGACAAGGCCCACCTGGCTACTTTCGGGCCGTATGCCGAACCGGAGTTCTCACCCGGAGCGGGGCCCGCCATGGCGGAGTTCCGCGGGGTCAGGTTCGGAATGTCGGTATGCTACGACGTGTTCTTCCCGGAGATCATGCACGGTTATTCCCTGAACGGAGCCGATGTGAACATCTGCGTGGCGGCCTCGGCCGCATCGTCCAAGCCGTTCTTCGACAGGATAGCGGCCGCCAGGGCGCTGGAGAACGTATCGTATTTCGCCTTCGTGAACAACATAGGGCCCACCTCGGGTCTGATGATGCACGGGTGCTCCAGGGCGTACGACCCACTCGGGAGGCTCATAGCCGATTGCGGGACCGGACTGAGGGAGGCCGTGTTCGAATTCGACCGCGGCGGTCTGGAGGAGGCGAGGAGGGCCAGGAGGCACCTGGTCGATTACAGGCGCGACATAGATTGGGGGACGGGTCCTGGATGAGGCCTCAGACAGTATTGCTGGCTCTTCTCATCGCGGACGCGGCCATGATGACCGTGTTCATCGCGGCTCCGTTCATCGCGCCATCCGGAACCGCCTTGGGCCTCGACGGCTCCGTCGGTACCATAGACCATCCGGACATCTGGTCCGATATGGATCCGTTCTCAGGTTCGGTGTATGCTCTGGGGGATTTCCTGTGCCATCAGGAGGAGGCCCGTTCTTTCATATTGGGCGATAACCAGATGCCCGTATGCATAAGGGATTTCTCCCTCATGATAGGAGCAGCGATAGGTCTGGCCCTGTGCTACTGGCGCTATGCCGATGTCTTGGCCATGGGCAGGAACGAGGTGCTGGTCTGCCTCGTTCTGTTCGCGTTGACTCCCGCGGAATGGGTTCTGGAAGGGGCTACCGGATGGGACATCTGGTACATCCGTGCGGTCATTTCGGTGGTGTCCGCAATGGCTTTCGTTGCACTTCTGACGAAGTATGTCGGACAGGGGCTGGAATCCGTTATCGGAAGGGTGTCGGAGCGATCACAGGGTTCTCATGAAATTGCCATACGTGTAAATCATACCCTTTATAAAATTGCCATACGTGTAAATC
>CAMMYR010000112.1 GCA_946528255.1 uncultured Methanomicrobiales archaeon
CGCCTGCTACATCATGAACGTCTACGCCCTCCCGGGGTACAGGAAGCAGGGCATCGGCAGAGAGGTCCTGAGATGGCTGGTCTCCCGCTCCCGCTCGCTGGGCGCCGATAAGATCTATCTGGAGACATCCCCCGCCGCCAGGCGCCTCTACGAGGATGAGGGATTCACCGACATGAAGGGGTACATGAGGCTGCCCGGCGAATACATGGAATGGCGCAGGAAGCTGGGCATAGAGCGATTGTTTTTCTATGCGTCCGATAATCGGGTGACCATGGATTTCAAACCCTCCGAGTTCATGGCCCAGGTGCGCTCGAAGCACCCCCTGGTGCATCACATCACCAACTACGTCACGGTCAACGACTGCGCCAACATGTGCATCTGCTCCGGAGGGTCCCCCGTCATGACCGATGCCGCAGAGGATGTGCCCGAGATGGTATCCCTGGCGAATGCGGTCGTACTCAACATAGGGACGCTGAACGACAGGACGGTCGAGTCCATGCTCCTGGCCGGGAAGACCGCCAACGAGGAGGGTATCCCCGTGATCCTGGACCCCGTCGGCGTCGGAGCCACTGCATACCGCACCCTTGCGGCCTCGAAGATACTGGAGAAGGTGGATGTGGCCGTCATAAAGGGCAACCACGGCGAGATGGGCGTCCTCTCCGGCATGGGGGGCAAGGTTAGGGGGGTGGACTCCGCCGGCAGTTCCGCGGATCAGAGATCGGTGGTCGAGGGCATCGCGAAGCGCTGGAATTGCATCGCGGCCTCCACCGGCAAGACGGACTATGTCAGCGATGGGGAGACGTCTTACAGGCTCTCAAACGGCAGCAGCCGGATGGGATACGTGTCGGGCACAGGGTGCATGCTGTCCTCCGTCATAGGCAGCTACGTGGGGGCTTGCGGCGCATCGGTCGGTTCGGTCTGTTCCGCCATATCCGCCCTGAACGTAGCCTCCGAAATGGCCGAGTACAATTCCGACGGCCCGGGTACGTTCAAACCCGTCCTGCTGGATCATCTATACAATCTCGGCCCGGACTTCCTGGATACCAGGAGCAGGATCGAGAGGATCCGATCGGAGCATCTTCAGCTCGCCGGTTATCCTGTCCAGCTCCGAATCGGGTGCCGGCCCGATGCCCACGCAGGTCTCGGAGCCGGGTTCGATCTGGGTGCGCCCCGCATCGGTTATGAGGGCGACGTGGAGGCCGTTGCTGGCCGCCAGCTTGAGGTACTGGTGCAGCTCCTCCTTGTTCTCCACCCTGAGGACCACCTTCTTCTGCCCGGAGGCCATCCAGGCGTCGAAGGCCCTCTTGTTCTTCTTCTCCGCGAAGAGAGCGCATTCGACCGCGGCGTGGCCCACCTGGGCGGCTATCTTGCCCTGGCCCATCTTCAGGTCCTTCCTGACGAGGACGACCAGCTTGTACTCCTCCTTCGGAGCTGCGGAGAAACCGAATGCCATGCTCCGAACTATAGGTGCGTACGATATAACCGTATCGGAGCACCAGGATGCCGTATCCGCCCCTGTACTGCTCCCCGTAATAGTAGTAGAGGTTGCGCAGGAGGTCGAAGGTTATGCAGGACCTCATGAGGCCCAGCTGCGGGCCCTCGACGGCATCCGCCACGACGTACCTGGTCCCGCGGTGGGAGAAATCCTTGAAGGCGAAACCGTCGGGTATGTCCGATGGGGCCCTGACGGAGGCCTCCACCGCCACTATGCACTCCGATGGCAGCAGCAGGAGGCCGCATCCGATGCCCGCGGATTTCAGCAGGGAGGCGTAGAGGATGCTGAGGTCCTCGGAATCGCCGCTCTCCGCCAGGATGGTCTCTACGGGGAATGCGCGGTATTGGGAGACGCTGTAGTTCACCGTATCCACTGCGAAATCGAAGCAGCCCACCACGAAGGACAGCAGGAAATCGGAATAATCCGCCGCATCGTAGGCGAAGCGGGAGTCGTATGCTGATCTGAGGGAGGATTCCAGCGCTGAGACCGATCCGCCGGTCTGCACGAACTGGCCCAGGCCCTCGAGAGAGGTGCCGTGCCTCTCGGACGAGGGGGTGGCGGGGCTGTACGCGTATGCGTGGATGTCCTCCGAAGTCAGCAAAGAGGACACCCGGAACAGCTCGCCGCCGTACTCCCATGAATATGACAGGTCCTTGTCCCCGTAGTACGTCATCCCTCCAGAATAGGTGGCGGTGGCCTTCTCGTCCAGGGGGCTGGCGTAGCAGAATGCCATGATCGAGAAGACCCCCACGTCAGGATCCGTCCATTTGGCCTCGGGCTCCGTCTTGGTGGCGCTCCTGTAGGTGTTGTTCAGATCGTCGCGCAGCACCCAGGTGTACATGCTGTACCCGATGGCCAGCGACTCGTCCAGATAGATTATGAGCTCCCCGCTGTTGTTCAGATAGGCCCTCAGATCGCCGTCTGCGAAGTCGTCGGTGAGCTCTATGTAGCTGCTGGGATCCACGTCTATGCGGATGCTGGGCACCGGTTCCACTATCGGGCCGTCGCTGCCGCCTCCGTCGTCGATGACCAGAAAGACCACAAGCGCGGCCATCACCGCAAGGGCGGCGATCCCCACTGCCAGCACATCCTTCCTGGCGTATCTCAGCCTCTCGGATATGGAGTCCTTGTAATGGAGGTCCTGCCCGCAGAAAGGGCAGTAGCGGAGGTTATCCCCCTCGAAGGTCCTACCGCAGTAGGGACAGAACATCTCGGGGGCCCCCGCATAGGGGATCGGCTGAAGTCGCCGAGCCTGTAGTCGATGACCATGTCCCTGTAGCAGTAGTACAGCCTGAAGGTGTTGCCGTCCTCCTTGACGTCGATCTGGCTGGTGGCGCCGTTGTCGTAGGTGACGATGATCTTGGTCCCGGTCGCATATGCGCTGGCGAACACGACGTTCAGGGTCTTCCCGGTGATGACCTGGACGGTCCCGGATACGTACTGCCCGTCGATGTAGTAGTCGCCGTTGAAGGTGACGTCGATGAATCCGCTGGAGGGCATGTCCTTGGCCTCTATGCCCTCGAGGGAGGGGTCGGAGGTGGTGACCGTCTTCCAGAGCACGGCATCGGATTTGGCCGAGGGGACGGACAGGTACTTGCCGTCGTCGGCCGTCACGCGGAGAACCGCGTTGGATCCGACGAAAAGGCCGCCGGAGGCGTCCTCGTACTCCTCGAGTGTCATGTATCCCTGGTAGCCGGCGGCGTGCCTGTCGGCGACCGGGGATGCGAAGTTGTAAACGGTGATCTGGGCGCCATCGATCGAAGCGATGGGGAACAGGGGCTCCAGCTTCAGGTCGTGGGAGACGGTGACGGTATAGATTCCGTCATCCCCGGGTGTCAGCAGGCGGGCGGTGCCGCCGGTGACGTACCCGATATCCATATCGCCGTCCGCCAATGCGAAGCGGAGCGTGCTGTTGACGCTCACCTCGCCCGGGGCGGCGATGACGGAACCGGCATCGTCGTAGAACACCAGCCCGGTGCAGCCGTCGTCGATGTCGACCGTGTAGGTGTCCGCGACGGATCCGGAATCGCCGGCCATGGAGAACACCAACAGGGCGGAGACCAGGGCGAGGATCGCTATCCCGGTGATGTACCTGGCGGTCCTGGCGGGCTTGCCGCCTTCCTTGGCGCTGCGGTTGAACAGCGCGGTCTTCACGGACGATGTCCTCTTCTTGGCGTTCGCTGCGGGGGCCAGGTTCTCGACCCTTATCCCCTCCACGGGGGTCATGCTGAGCGCGGGGTAGATCTCCTTGAACGAGATCTTCTTGCTCTCCTCGCTGCCCTCCATGTTCCTCACGAAGATACCGTCGCTGGCCATCTCCAGGCCCTGGTGGGCCATTCCCTTGACGAAGGTCATGGCGGCTGCCATGCCGGATTCGGGATCTGCAACGGAGATGCCGATGGTCAGCGGGTAGACGGACACCACGTTCATGGACAGGC
>CAMMYR010000113.1 GCA_946528255.1 uncultured Methanomicrobiales archaeon
GGCAACACCGAGACGGAGGTCATCCGCGACCGCTTCTGGAAGAACGTCGAGCCCCTGTGGGACGGGGAGATCCCCATAATCGAGTATCCCCCTGTAGCGCTGCTTTTCTTCGCCGTGCCCAGGATATTCGCCGACACCCCTTGGGGATACAACGCGGCATGGGTCATCTGGGTATATGCGTTCACGATGATCGGAATGGTCTTCGTCAGGAGGATCGCCGAGCAGTACGGGGCGGACCAGAAGAAGGCCATGGCCGTGTACTGCGTGCTGATGCTGATCTTCCTGCAGTTCGTCGCCGACCGCTACGACATCTTCCCCGCGGTGATGACCATCATCGCTTTCTACTTCATGATAACCAAGCGCCCGGTGCTCGCATTCGTCATACTGGCACTAGCGACCCTCACGAAGGTCTACCCCCTCCTCCTGGCCCCGCTGTTCCTGATCCCGTACCTCACGGACAGGGACTGGAAAGGGCTGCTCACCGGCGCCGCGGCATACGCGGTCACCGGGTTGGCCATCGTGGGGGCGTGCCTGCTGATAGAGCCCGATCTGATCTACGGCTTCCTGGACTACCACATGGACAGGCCTTTGGAGATCGGGTGCGTCGCGGCCACGCTGATCTACCCGTTCGACATGCTCGGCATCACGTCCACATGGATCCTCCCGGCCACCGACCCGGGCAGCTTCGGATCCGACGACCTGATGGGCGCATGGCCGGATGCCGTGGCCCCGTTCCTGACCCCGATCATGATGGGCGTCATCGTCCTCGCCGCCCTGTACTACATATATGCCAGGCTGCAGAGGAAGAGGACCGACGAGAGGACGTTCCTCATACTCGCGGCGGTCAACGTGGTGCTGCTGATGTTCATGATCTTCGGTAAGGTGTTCTCGTCCCAGTACCTCATATGGTCCGTGCCGTTCCTGGCGATGCTGGTGGTCCTCTCCCCGAACAAGGTTTTCAACAAGCGCCTCCTGTATCTCACGATAGCATCCTTCGCGCTGACCCAGGTGAACTTCGCATACATCTACGGGTACCTGGGCGGGGGATTGGGGATCAACGATCTGGCTATGATACTGATGCTGATCCGCAACCTGATGATCGTCGCCATCATGGTCATGATAATCCTGGAGGCCGTCAGGGTCCGCAGGGAGGGCTATTCCGGGGACGATTACGGAAAGGAACCAGGATTCGTCTTCTAATAGGAAACAATAAAAACGGCTCCTCTTTACGAGTCCCGATGATATCAGGGAAGGGCATCGCGGCTTCCGCCCTAATAGCCGCAATCGCATCTTTGGCCTGCGGGGCCGCCAACAGCGACTGGATAGGATCCGGTGTAGCCGTTTTCGCCATCGTGTTCTCCGCAGTCGCCATCATGAAGTGCGGTTCCAGGGCATCGATGTTCTGCCTCGCCGGCTCTTTGCTGTCCCTGATAGGCAACTGCATCATCTGGCAGGTCATACCCGAATCCATAATCGACGACGGCACCGTGTCCAGGGCCACATGGAACTTCCTGTGCGCCATTCTCCACGTGCTGCCCCTGCCCGCATTGTCCATAGCCGCATTCTATGTGATCGCGGCATCGTTCGATTCCTCGTTCAACTGGGCGCTCACCTGCGGCCTCTGCCCCTTCGTCGGATTGGGCATTCTGGTCCCCGGGTTCGTCATCGAGTACTTCGACGAGCTCATGGGCGCCCCGGAGCTGCCCTCCAACGCCTATGCGGTGGATGCGCTGCTCGTAGGGCTCATAGTCATGACGGTCACCGGATTCATCGTGAAGAAGGTGATGAAGCCCAACAGGTACCTCATCCGCGCTTCCGGGAGGGAGGTGAGGCAGGAATGATATCCTCCGAAGAGGATGCGAAGCAGCGCCGCAACGCGAAGCTGATGCTCATCATATGCCCCATATCGTTCATGGCCGTCTTCGCGGCCGTCACCGCGGGCTGGGACCCCGGCATAAAGGCCGGGCACCCCCTGGAATACCTGCAGGCAACCTGCTTCCTCTGGGCCGTGATCTCCATGGTCCTGCCGGCCCTGCGCCTGCTCAGGATATTCTCCCTGCCCAACTGGTACACCGCCATAATCTACTTCGACATGTACCTGTACGTGCTGTCCCTGTGCTGCGGATTGTACCTCAACGTGAGCTGGTGGGGCGACTGCACCCATGTGCTCTCGTCGTTCATCGTCGGGGGCATCGTCTTCATGGTGCTGGGTCTCATGAAATCCAGGCTCCCCCCGCACGCCACATTCGGAAGCAGGGGAGGATTCACCGCGGTCCTGTTCCTGGTATCCCTGAGCTTCGGCGGGATCTGGGAGATCATGGAGGGCATGGCGGACATCATCTCCGGGCAGTCCTACATGGTGTACGGAGCCAAGGACACCCTCGGCGACCTGACCGCGGACCTCATAGGCGTGACGATCCTGTGCATCGGCGTGTACATCGCCCAGGGCAGGACCACGGTGGAGAGGATGACCGCCGGCCTCAGATTCGGCAAGGGGTCGTTCGAGATCGGTCCGGAACTATAACGGTTAAATCTACGCTCAAAGGTTGGTCGGTCGCATGGGCTTCATAGGAGAGATGATGGAGAAGCACCGGGAGGCGGTGGCGTACGTCTTCTTCGGAGGTTTCACCACCCTCTTCACCTGGGCCACATACTCGTTCTTCACCTACATCGGCTGGGAGCTGAACGTCTGCAACATCCTGTCATGGTTCTGCGGGGTCAACTTCGCCTTCGTGGTCAACAAGTGGTACGTTTTCAACAGCAAATCGCTCAAGAAGTCCAAGGTCGCCAAGGAGTACGCCTCGTTCATGGGATCCAGGATCGCCACCGGCGTCATAGCGTGGGTGCTGTTCCCCATCCTGCTCTATCTGGGCCTGGACTTCAGGTTCATGAGCATCGACGGCTTCCTGGCGAAGATAATCACCAGCATCATCGAGATAGCTCTGAACTGGGTCCTCAGCAAGTACTTCGTGTTCCGCGCGGCGCAGCAGGAATGAGGATTCGGTCGAGCCTCTTGACCTTGGCGTAGAACTTGGCGAGGAAGCGCCCGACGCAACCGCACTGGTGGAATGTCGTGACTACCACCTTGGGGCTGATGTGGGACTCTCCGACCTCCCTCTTGTTGAAGATGTAGTGCTCGCTGGTCACCTTCAGGTCCCTGGGGCCGAACTTCAGGAGGTCCAGCAGGACCTTCCAGCCCTGCATCTCCAGCTCGTCCCAGTTCTCCTTGATGACCGGCACGAAGACATCCGTCCTGGCGGCGATCAGGCCGCTCATGACATCCTTGGAGACGGGCTTCCTGTGCCACAGGAGGTACAGGTCGGCGAAGATCGTGAACGCCCAGGATCCCGCCCAGCGGGTGAATCCCATAGCGGTCCTGTCGTCCCTGGTGCCGATGCACAGGTCGCATCCCTGCTCCATCTTCTCGTACATGCCCTTGAGGACCTCCGGCGGGTGCTGGAAGTCGCAGTCGAAGGTCATGAAGTAGTCGGTGCCGCACTCCAGGATCCCCTGGAAGACGCTGGCGGCCAGACCCCTCTCCTCCGGCTTCCTGACGACCATGATCGTCAGGGGGTCGTTGAGCCCGTCGACGAGCTCCTTGGAGCGGTCCGTGGAGTTGTCGTCCATGAACATGATCTTGAAGTCTGGATACATCTCCCTGAGGGTCTTCGCCATGTTGACGACGTTGTTCTCCTCGTTGAGCGTCGGAATGACCACTGTGCATGTCCCGGGCATTATAATCACCGTGTTATCATCATTTGATATAAAAATTGGTCTTAAGAATTAGGACGATGGGAAAGGGGGCGGGGTCGCCCCCGCCTTGGAGTTTCAGTTGACGTAGTCGAGCCAGGCGTCGTACTTGGAGTCCTTGCCGGTGGCGATCTCCACGAACTTCTTGTGGATCTCGGTGGCGACCTTGCCGACC
>CAMMYR010000114.1 GCA_946528255.1 uncultured Methanomicrobiales archaeon
GCAATGGCGATGTTGCCGGCGGCGTAGAGCGACATCTTCTCGCCGGAGGTCACCACGAACACGTCCCTGGCGTACCCGTTGCGGATCGGCATGGCGAACCCTCCGCAGACCACATCGCCCAGGACATCGTAGATGATCACGTCCGGCCTGTAGGCGGAGACGGCGTCCAGCCTCTCCAGCTCCTGGAAGGCCGCTATGATCCCTCTCCCGGCGCATCCCGTGCCGGGCCTGGGGCCCCCGCATTCCACGCACAGCACCCCGTGCCTCCCTTCGGAGACAACATCGCCGAGGCTGCCTATCGGTCCCTCCCTGAGGGCGTCCAGGACCGTCCTGCGGGCGGTGCCGGTGAGATTGCTGGTGGAGTCGGCCTTGGGGTCGCATCCTATCTGCATGACCCTGAGCCCGGATTCCGCCAGGGCATCCGATATGTTGGAGGCCGTGGTGGATTTACCGATTCCCCCCTTGCCGTAAATCGCGATCCTGCGCATAGTGGGTACATATCGGTGAGTAATAAAAACATAACTATTTGTGTTATTTTATCAGACGGATTTAACTTGAAAATATTACTACAATCCATTAAGAATGTCGTCTTCCCGACCGCGCGTTCTATATCCATGCATGCATACTCATGGACGAGGGTCGGAAATGGCATACGAGGGCAGGCTCGAGAGGATCGACGACAACAGATGGGAGATCCCCATGGACGAATCCATCGGGATGAAGACCAACGCGGTCATCTTCGCCAGCGAGGCCATGCTCTCCCAGATCCGCGCGGACAACGCTCCGCAGCAGGCCGCCAACGTCGCATGCATCCCCGGCATAATCGGGAGCTCCATGGCCATGCCGGACATCCACTGGGGATACGGATTCCCAATCGGTGGTGTGGCAGCAGTGGATGCCGATACGGGATCGATATCTCCCGGCGGGATAGGGTTCGACATCAACTGCGGTGTGCGCCTGATCAAGACAGACCTGACGCTGGAAGATATCGCCGGCAGGAAGGAGGCCCTCATCGACGAATTGTACAGGAACGTCCCATCTGGATTGGGCTCCAAGGGCCTCACCCACGTGGGCATGAAGGAGCTGGACGAGATCCTCATGAACGGATCCGAATGGGCGGTGGAGAACGGCTACGGGTGGGAGAGGGACCTTGATGTGACCGAGGAGCGCGGGCATATGGCCGATGCGGATCCATCGGTGGTGAGCGACAAATCCCGCAAGAGGGGGCTCCCCCAGCTGGGATCCCTCGGATCCGGCAACCACTTCCTGGAGCTGGACCTGGTGGAGAACGTATTCGACGAGGCCACCGCCAGGGTGTACGGGCTCAAGGAGGGCACCATAACGATCACGGTCCACTGCGGCTCCCGCGGATGCGGCCACCAGATCGCCACCGACTACCTGCAGGAGATGGAGCGCTACATCAGGACGAATTCGGTACAGCTGCCGGACAGGCAGCTGGCCTGCGCCCCGCTGGATTCAGAACTCGGCGACAGATACTACCGCGCCATGTGCTGCGGGGCCAACTACGCCTGGGCCAACAGGCAGATGATAACGCACTGGTGCAGGGAGTCCTTCGAGAAGGTCCTCGGCGATTCGGCGGAATCCATGGGCATGGATGTGGTGTACGACGTGGCCCATAACATCGCCAAGAAGGAGCGCCATGACATCGACAGGCACCACGAGGACGTGCTGGTCCACAGGAAGGGCGCCACAAGGGCATTCGCCCCCGGGCGCTCGGAGATCACGATGAAGTACAGGGACGTCGGGCAGCCGGTCATCATCCCCGGAGATATGAGCGTGGGAACGTATGTGCTGGCCGGCAGGAAAGGGTCAATGGAGCAGACCTTCGGATCGTCCTGCCACGGCGCCGGCAGGAAGCTGTCCAGGAAGGCGGCCATTGGCAGCCTCACCGTGGAGCAGGTCAAGCGCGAGATGGCCGAGAAGGACATCTACCTCAGGAACGGTTCCGAGGAGGGCGTCTGCGAGGAGGCTCCCCAGGCATACAAGGACGTGGACGAGGTCATCAGGGTTGTCTGCGATGCTGGACTGACTGCGAAAGTTGCCAAACTCACGCCCATCGGCGTGATAAAAGGGCGAATCGGTTCTGGATGCCCAGTATCCTGCAGGCGGCCTTGCGGACCTTCTCCCGGTGCTTCTCCGGGCAGGATACCATGACGGACCAGCCGTTGGTGTCCCTGGATTGCAGCGCTTTCGCGATGGGGGATATCCTGGTCAGGGTCTTCACCCTGCCCTCCGAATCGAGGATGGCCACATCGGTCTTGCCGATCTTGGCCAGGGATTGTATGTTGGATAAGGGTGCAACCTCCGCGGCCACTTCATAGACGTCCACGCCGGCCGCATCCGCGACCTCCTTCTCCAGCCTGTCCCTGCCCTCCGGTCCGGAGTACTGCATCAGGACCGATGCGAGGTCATCGGTCATCTCCTCCGCGTAGACGATGGCGGCCTTCTTGTACAGGTCCCTGGTCAATATGCGCTTGGCCGTCTCCGCCGGGCGCCCACCGGAGGACAGCAGGCACTGCATCAGGTCCGAGTCGTTCCACAGGAATATGAGGGATTTGTCCGCATCGCATTCGTCCACGGCCTTGACCAGCATCCTCTCGGCGATCTTCACGGTCTCGTGGAAGTAGACTGATGTGTACATCAGCGAGCGCGAAACCATCAGCCCCTCCGCCGCGGCTATCCCACCGCGGTTGATGACGATCCTGTCGTTGTGGACCGCCATGGTGTTGATGAGCCTCTCGCAGTCGATGTCCCCGTGGGTCATGCCGGTGTAGTGGGCATCCCTCATCAGGTAGTCCATCTGGTCCGCATCCACGGGGCCGTGGATGATCTGGTGGGCGTAGTCCCTGGACCTGAACCAGGTCTGCCCCCCGGTGAAGCTGTCCAGGTTCTCGGACCTGGACTCGTGGAACTCTATGAGATCGCAGACCTCGTTCGCGGGGATGCCGTTGGCATCCAGGATATCGCCGATGGGGCCGACGCCATCCAGGATGCTATCGAAGGAGGGCAGCCTGTTCCTGGTTTTGCCTGTGATTATAGCTCTCGCGAGCTCCATGTGGTCCATGCCGGTAATGGATTCGGTGGTGGCCTCCAGGGAGTGGGAGAAGGGGGAATGGCACATGTCGTGGAGCAGCCCGGCCATCCTGACCAGGTCCGAATCCTCCTCCGACAGGGAGATGGCGTCCGCCATCCTGCCTGCCAGATGGTACACCCCGAGGGAATGCTCGAAGCGCGTGTGGTTGGCGCCCGGGAACACAAGGAATCCCATCCCCAGCTGCCTGACGTACCTCAGGCGCTGCATCTCGTGGCGGTCCGCTACCTCCTGGAACACCCCGTCTATCGGGACGCTGCCGTGTATGGGGTCGTGGACCACCTTCATCTTCACTCACCGGTCTTCCAGAGCTTGTCGCCCACGAAGTGGATGGTCTTGATGGCCTTCCCGCCTTGCTTGGCCTTCAGCGCATCCGCGGGGCGGAGCGCCATGCCGATGGCAAGGGGCTGGCCGTTCTTCACGTCCCTGATCCAGACGAGGTCTCCTTCCTGGATGGAATCGTCGGCATCGGTGATTCCTGGTCCCATTACATCGGCCCCGTTGGTGACGAAGGGCACCGCGCCCATATCCACGGTCACCGCCTTCCTCTCTGGCCTGTACTTCAGGATGCCCCTGATGGTCAGGAACGGCTTCCCGTCGTAGACGATGCCCAGTATATCCGGTCCGACGAAGATCACGTCGTATTCGGAGCTCTCGGCCATGTCCACGGGGTCGTCGCCGTCGAAGACGGGGATCCCCAGGGAATCCTCCAGCTGGGCGGCGAGGGCCTTGATCTCCTTCGACCTCATCCTCTTGCGCTTGCGGATCATTATGTCTGCCATTGTGCTTCCCAACGGCTATTACAGAT